>NZ_JAGMUF010000112.1:497706-561178 GCF_019049125.1 Streptomyces sp. AC602_WCS936
GCGCACCCGGGCGTGTTCCCGTCGTCACCCTCATTCCTGGAGTCCCGCGATGGCCACTCCCCTGTCCGACACCCCTCTGTCCCCGCTGCGGACCATAGCCGTCGTCGGCCTCGGCACGATGGGCACCGGCATCGCCGAAGTGCTCGCCAGGGCCGGCCGCGACGTCGTCGGCATCGACGTCAGTGAGGCGCAGGCCGCGACGGCCGTCGCCGCGCTGGAGTCCTCCACCGCCCGTGCCGTCGAGCGCGGACGCCTCACCGCCCAGGAACGCGCCGACGCCCTGGCCCGCGTCCGCACCTCCACCGACCTGGGCGCGGCGGCCGACGCCGACCTGGTGATCGAGGTGGCCCCGGAGTCGTACGAGATCAAGCAGCAGATCTTCCGGGAGCTGGACGGGATCGTGCGCCCCGAGACCATCCTGGCGACCGGCACCAACGCGCTGTCCGTGACCCGGCTGGCCGCCGACTCGGCCCGCCCGGAGCGGGTCCTCGGCCTGCATTTCTTCAACCCGGCGCCGGCGATGAGGCTCGTGGAGGTCGTCTCCTCGGTGCTGACCGCGCCGGGCGCCGTCACCGCGGTCACCAATCTCGCCCTCGACCTCGGCAAGGAGCCCGTCGCGGTCGGTGACCGGCCCGGGTTCGTCGCCGACGGGCTGCTGTTCGGGTACCTCAACCAGGCGGCGGCCATGTACGAGGCGAACTACGCCTCCCGCGAGGACATCGACGCCGCGATGCGGCTCGGCTGCGGGCTGCCGATGGGCCCGCTGGCGCTGCTGGACCTGATCGGCGTGGACACCGCGCGCACCGTCCTGGAGGCCATGTACGCCGCCTCGCACGACCGGCTGCACGCGCCCGCACCGATCCTGCGGCAGCTCAGCGAGGCGGGCCTGACGGGCCGCAAGGCGGGGCGCGGCTTCTACACGTACGAGGCGCCGGGCAGCGCGGTCGTGGTGCCGGACGCCCTGACGCCGGGCACGGGCGGCACGGAGGTCCCCGGCCGTCCGGTGCGCGCCGTGGGCGTCGCCGGGTCGGGCACCATGGCGTCCGGCATCGCCGAGGTGTTCGCCAAGGTCGGCTACGAGGTGGTTCTCGCCGCCCGCAGCGCGGAGAAGGCGCAGACGGCCAAGGCCCGCATCGGGAAGTCCCTGGCCCGCAGCGTGGACAAGGGCCGGCTGACGGCCGAGGTCGCCGCGCGGACGCTGGAGCGGATCACGCCGACGGGCAGCTACGACGACTTCGCGGACGTGGACCTGGCCGTGGAGGCGGTCGCCGAGGACCTGGAGGTCAAGCGGCAGCTGTTCGCGACGCTGGACAAGGTCTGCAAGCCCGGCGCGGTGCTGGCCACCACCACCTCCTCGCTGCCCGTCGTCGCCTGCGCCCGCGCCACCTCGCGCCCGCAGGACGTGATCGGCATGCACTTCTTCAACCCGGCCCCGGCCATGAAGCTGGTCGAGGTGGTCCGCACGGTGCTGACGGCGGACGATGTCCACGCCACCGTCCGGGAGGTCTGCGTCAAGATCCGCAAGCACGCCGTGGACTGCGGCGACCGGGCCGGGTTCATCGTGAACGCGCTGCTGTTCCCGTACCTCAACAACGCCGTGAAGATGGTCCAGGAGCACTACGCGACGCTCGACGACATCGACGCGGCCATGAAGCTCGGCGGCGGCTATCCGATGGGCCCCTTCGAGCTGCTCGACGTGGTCGGTCTCGACGTCTCGCTCGCCATCGAGAAGGTGCTGCACCGCGAGTTCCGCGACCCGGGACTGGCCCCGGCGCCGCTGCTGGAGCACCTGGTGGCCGCGGGCTGCCTCGGCCGCAAGACGGGCCGCGGCTTCCGCGAGTATGCCCGCCGCTGAGCAAGTGGGCGACTGGTTCCGTACCGAGGAGGACTGGGGCGGGCTGCTCGATCCGGCCGGGTTCCCGCCACCCACGGCCGGGTCCGCCCCGCCCTCCCCTGCCGGGTCTCCCCCGCCCCCCGAGGGCGGGGGAATCCCCGGTCACGCGCATGATTGCGGGCGCATGCAGTACGTTCATGGCATGTCCCAGCCCGCCAAGTCCTCACGTACACCAGCCACGCCCGACGCGCCGGAGAGCGCGGCCGGCAGCCGAGCCGCCGCCCAGCGGCTCAAAATGCGCCGGGAACTGGCGGCGGCGGCGATGGAGCTGTTCGCGACCAAGGGGTACGAGGCGACCACCGTCGACGAGATCGCGGCCCAGGCAGGGGTCGCACGCCGTACCTTCTTCCGGCACTTCCGCTCCAAGGAAGAAGCGATCTTCCCGGACCACGACGACACCCTGGTCCGTGCGGAGGCCGTGCTCAACGCCGCGCCCGCGCACGAGCACCCGCTCGACACGGTGTGCCGCGGCATCAAGGAAGTCATGAAGATGTACGCGGCCCGGCCGGAGATCTCGGTCGCCCGCTACAAGCTGACCCGCGAGGTGCCGACCCTGCGCGAGGCGGAGATCGCGTCGGTGGCCCGCTACGAGCGTCTGTTCACCCGCTATCTCCTCGGACACTTCGACGAGCACGCGCACGACGACGACGCCAACGACGACCCGCTGCTGGCCGAGGTCGCCGCCTCGGCCGTGGTCACCGCGCACAACCACGTGCTGCGGCGCTGGCTCAGGGCGGGCGGGCAGGGGGACGTGGAGGCGCAGCTGGACCACGCCTTCGCGATCGTGCGCCGGACGTTCGGCACCGGCATCGGCGCCGGGCGCTCCACGGCCGCCGGCGCGCGGTCGGCCGCCTCCTCGGCCTCCGTGCGGGGCGAGGTGCTGGTGACGGTCGCGCGCACCGACGCACCGCTGCACGAGGTCATGCGGACCATCGAGCAGGCCCTCAAGGAGCGCTGAGCCTCCCCTCCACCTCTGTGACGACGGCCACCCACCGGGTGGCCGTTTTTGCATGTCAACGCCCCTTTCCCACCCCTCGTCGGCCTTCGTTCGATCGATCATCGCTCATCTGTAGCGTAAAGATTTCATCTGAGTGGAAGTTCTGGCACTCAGTGCCTTGCGGGGTGACACGCGGTGTCATACGTTGAAGGTGTCCGGGCTGTCCCCGCACTCATCCCCTGCGCGCCCGAACGCCTGCGTCACAGGCACTTTCACACCGAATCCCAGCAGCACCGACGTAACCCTCAGCGCCCCTCCCTCAGGGCGCTCATCGCCGGAGGCAACACCGTGACCGTGAAGGACATCCTGGACGCGATCCAGTCGCCCGAATCCACGCCGGCCGACATCGCCGCACTGCCGATCCCCGAGTCGTACCGCGCGATCACCGTGCACAAGGACGAGACGGAGATGTTCGCGGGCCTGGAGACCCGCGACAAGGACCCGCGCAAGTCGATCCACCTCGACGAGGTGCCGGTGCCCGAGCTGGGCCCGGGCGAGGCCCTGGTGGCCGTCATGGCCTCCTCGGTCAACTACAACTCCGTGTGGACCTCGATCTTCGAGCCGCTGTCCACCTTCGGGTTCCTGGAGCGCTACGGCCGCACCAACGAGCTGGCCAAGCGCCACGACCTGCCGTACCACATCATCGGCTCCGACCTCGCGGGCGTCGTCCTGCGCACCGGCCCGGGCGTCAACGCCTGGCAGCCCGGTGACGAGGTCGTCGCGCACTGCCTCTCCGTCGAGCTGGAGTCCTCCGACGGGCACAACGACACGATGCTCGACCCCGAGCAGCGCATCTGGGGCTTCGAGACCAACTTCGGCGGCCTCGCCGAGATCGCCCTCGTCAAGTCCAACCAGCTGATGCCGAAGCCGGACCACCTCAGCTGGGAGGAGGCCGCCGCCCCGGGCCTGGTCAACTCCACCGCGTACCGCCAGCTGGTCTCCCGCAACGGCGCCGGCATGAAGCAGGGCGACAACGTGCTCATCTGGGGTGCGAGCGGCGGACTCGGCTCGTACGCCACCCAGTTCGCGCTGGCCGGCGGCGCCAACCCGATCTGCGTCGTCTCCAGCGAGCAGAAGGCGGACATCTGCCGGTCCATGGGCGCCGAGGCGATCATCGACCGCAGCGCCGAGGGCTACAGGTTCTGGAAGGACGAGCAGACCCAGGACCCGAAGGAGTGGAAGCGCTTCGGCAAGCGCATCCGCGAGTTCACGGGCGGCGAGGACATCGACATCGTCTTCGAGCACCCCGGTCGCGAGACCTTCGGCGCCTCCGTCTTCGTCACCCGCAAGGGCGGCACCATCACCACCTGCGCCTCGACCTCGGGCTACATGCACGAGTACGACAACCGCTACCTGTGGATGTCCCTGAAGCGCATCATCGGCTCCCACTTCGCCAACTACCGCGAGGCCTGGGAGGCCAACCGCCTCATCGCCAAGGGCAAGATCCACCCCACCCTCTCCAAGGTGTACTCCCTGGAGGACACCGGCCAGGCCGCCCACGACGTCCACCGCAACGCCCACCAGGGCAAGGTCGGCGTGCTGTGCCTGGCGCCCGAGGAGGGCCTGGGTGTGCGCGACCAGGAGAAGCGCGCCCGGCACCTCGACGCCATCAACCGCTTCCGGAACATCTGAGGACGGCGGAGGCCACACATGACTGAGCGTCAGAAGGACCGGCCGTGGCTCATGCGCACGTACGCCGGTCACTCCACGGCCGAGGCGTCCAACGAGCTGTACCGGCGCAACCTCGCCAAGGGGCAGACGGGCCTGTCGGTCGCCTTCGACCTGCCGACCCAGACCGGCTACGACTCCGACCACGTCCTCGCCCGCGGCGAGGTGGGCCGGGTCGGCGTGCCGATCGCGCACCTCGGTGACATGCGCCGGCTGTTCCAGGACATCCCCCTGGAGCAGATGAACACCTCGATGACCATCAACGCCACGGCCATGTGGCTGCTGGCGCTCTACCAGGTCGTCGCCGAGGAGCAGGGTGCGGACATCACCAAGCTCAGCGGCACGACACAGAACGACATCGTCAAGGAGTACCTGTCCCGCGGGACGCACGTCTTCCCGCCGGGGCCCTCGCTCCGTCTGACGACCGACATGATCGCGTACACGGTCTCCCACATCCCGAAGTGGAACCCGATCAACATCTGCAGCTACCACCTGCAGGAGGCGGGCGCCACGCCGGTTCAGGAGATCGCGTACGCGATGTCCACCGCGATCGCCGTGCTCGACGCCGTGCGCGACGGCGGCCAGGTGCCGCAGGAGCGCATGGGCGACGTGGTCGGCCGCATCTCCTTCTTCGTGAACGCGGGCGTCCGCTTCGTCGAGGAGATGTGCAAGATGCGGGCCTTCGGCCGGATCTGGGACCGCGTCACGCGCGAGCGGTACGGCATCGAGAACCCCAAGCACCGCCGCTTCCGCTACGGCGTCCAGGTCAACTCCCTCGGTCTGACCGAGGCGCAGCCGGAGAACAACGTCCAGCGGATCGTCCTGGAGATGCTGGCGGTCACCCTCTCCAAGGACGCACGCGCGCGTGCCGTGCAGCTGCCGGCCTGGAACGAGGCGCTGGGCCTGCCGAGGCCCTGGGACCAGCAGTGGTCGCTGCGCATCCAGCAGGTGCTGGCGTACGAGAGCGACCTGCTGGAGTACGGCGACCTCTTCGAGGGCTCGAAGGTGGTCGAGGCGAAGGTGGACGAGCTGGTGGAGGAGGCGTTCGCGGAGATCGAGCGCATCCAGGAGATGGGCGGCGCGATGGCCGCCGTCGAGTCCGGCTACCTCAAGTCGCAGCTGGTCGCCTCGCACGCCGAGCGCCGGGCCCGGATCGAGTCCGGCGTGGAGAAGATCATCGGTGTCAACGCCTTCGAGGGCACCGAGCCCAACCCGCTGACCGCCGACCTGGACACCGCCATCCAGACGGTCGACCCGGCGGTGGAGGCCCGTGTCGTCGCCTCGCTCCAGAACTGGCGGGACACGCGATACCAGCCGCCCTTCAACCACCCCCGGCCCTGCAAGGCGCTGGAGAAGCTGAAGGAGGCCGCCAAGGGCACCGACAACCTCATGGAGGCCACCGTGGAGTGCGCCCGCGCCGGCGTCACGACCGGCGAGTGGGCCGGGGCGCTGCGCGAGGTGTTCGGCGAGTTCCGCGCGCCGACCGGGGTGTCGTCGGCGCCGGTGACGGTCGCCGCCGAGGAGGGTTCGGCCCTGTCCGAGGTGCGCCGCAAGGTGGACCTGACGGCGAAGGACCTCGGCGTGGGCAAGCTGCGCTTCCTGGTCGGCAAGCCCGGCCTGGACGGGCACTCCAACGGTGCCGAGCAGATCGCCGTGCGGGCCCGCGACGCCGGGTTCGAGGTGGTCTACCAGGGCATCCGGCTCACCCCGGAGCAGATCGTGGACGCCGCCCTCGCCGAGGACGTGCACGCGGTGGGCCTGTCCATCCTCTCCGGCTCGCACGCCCAGCTCGTCCCCGACGTGCTGGAAAGGCTCCGTGTGGCCGGTGCCACAGATATACCGGTGATCGCCGGTGGCATCATCCCGAACGGTGACGCCGAAGAACTGCGGGCCGCGGGAGTGGCCGCGGTCTTCACCCCGAAGGACTTCGACATCACCGGCATCATCGGCCGGATCGTCGACGAGATCCGGAACGCGAACAAGCTCGACCCCCTGGAGGTCCCCGCATGACGACAGTCGACCGCCTTCGCCCCCGCCGCTCCTGCCTGGCGGTCCCGGGAAGCAACCCGCGCTTCCTGGAGAAGGCCCAGGGCCTCCCCGCGGACCAGGTCTTCCTGGACCTGGAGGACGCCTGCGCGCCGCTCGCCAAGCCGGAGGCGCGGCACACGATCGTCAAGTTTCTCAACGAGGGCGACTGGACCGGCAAGACCCGCGTCGTGCGCGTCAACGACTGGACGACCGAGTGGACGTACCGCGACGTCGTGACCGTCGTCGAGGGCGCCGGCCCGAACCTCGACTGCATCATGCTGCCGAAGGTCCAGGACGCCCAGCAGATCGTCGCCCTCGACCTCCTGCTCACCCAGATCGAGAAGACGATGGGCTTCGAGGTCGGCCGGATCGGCATCGAGGCGCAGATCGAGAACGCGCGGGGCCTGAACAACGTCAACGAGATCGCACAGGCGAGCCCGCGCATCGAGACCATCATCTTCGGCCCGGCCGACTTCATGGCGTCCATCAACATGAAGTCCCTGGTCGTGGGCGAGCAGCCGCCCGGCTACCCGGCGGACGCCTACCACTACATCCTGATGAAGATCCTGATGGCCGCCCGCGCCAACGACCTCCAGGCGATCGACGGCCCCTACCTCCAGATCCGCAACGTGGACGGCTTCCGCGAGGTCGCCGGCCGTGCCGCCGCCCTCGGCTTCGACGGCAAGTGGGTGCTGCACCCGGGCCAGGTCGACGCCGCCAACGAGGTCTTCTCGCCCTCGCAGGAGGACTACGACCACGCCGAGCTGATCCTGGACGCCTACGAGTACTGCACGTCCGAGGCGGGCGGCAAGAAGGGCTCCGCCATGCTCGGCGACGAGATGATCGACGAGGCCAGCCGCAAGATGGCCCTGGTCATCGCGGGCAAGGGGCGGGCGGCGGGCATGCGGCGCACGTCGAAGTTCGAGATCCCGGAGGGCTGAGGGCCATGCAGTTCGGACGCACCTACGAGGAGTTCGAGGTCGGGGCGACGTACAAGCACTGGCCCGGGAAGACGGTCACGGAGTACGACGACCACCTGTTCTGTCTCCTCACCATGAACCACCACCCCCTCCACATGGACACGAACTACGCCGAGAAGACGACGGACTTCGGCAAGAACGTGGTGGTCGGCAACTACGTCTACTCGCTCCTGCTCGGCATGTCGGTCCCCGACATCTCCGGCAAGGCGATCGCCAACCTGGAGATCGAGTCGCTCAAGCACGTGGCGCCGACCTTCCACGGCGACACCGTCTACGGCCAGACGACGGTGCTCGACAAGTGGCCGTCGAAGTCGAAGAACGACCGCGGCATCGTCCACGTCGAGACCAAGGGCTACAAGCAGGACGGCACGCTGGTCTGCGTCTTCCGCCGCAAGGTGATGGTGCCCACCGAGACGTACATCAAGGAGCGCGGCGGCGAGCAGCCCGGCCGGCCCGAGCTGAAGGAACAGGGGAAGTAGATGAGCCGCCTCGGCCAGACCCACGGCCTCACGGACGTCCAGCGGGAGATCCTCTCCACCGTCCACGACTTCGTGGACAAGGAGATCATCCCGGTCGCGACCGAGCTGGAGCACCGGGACGAGTACCCGCAGGACATCGTGGACGGGCTCAAGGAGCTGGGCCTGTTCGGCCTGATGATTCCCGAGGAGTACGGGGGCCTGGGCGAGTCGCTCCTGACGTACGCCCTGTGCGTGGAGGAGATCGCCCGCGGCTGGATGTCGGTCTCCGGCATCATCAACACGCACTTCATCGTGGCGTACATGCTCAAGCAGCACGGCACGCGGGAGCAGAAGGACCACTTCCTGCCCCGCATGGCCGCCGGCGACATCCGGGGCGCCTTCTCCATGTCGGAGCCGGCGCTGGGCTCGGACGTGTCGGCGATCTCCTCGAAGGCGGTGAAGGACGGCGACGAGTACGTCCTGAACGGCCAGAAGATGTGGCTGACGAACGGCGGTACGTCGTCGCTGGTGGCCGTACTGGTGAAGAGTGACGAGGGTCACCCCGAGGGCACGGCCCCGCACAAGTCGATGACGACCTTCCTGGTGGAGAAGGAGCCCGGGTTCGGCGAGGTCCGCCCCGGACTCACCATCCCCGGCAAGATCGACAAGATGGGCTACAAGGGCGTCGACACCACCGAGCTCGTCATGGACGGCCTGCGCGTTCCGGCCGACCGGGTGCTCGGCGGGGTCACCGGCCGAGGTTTTTACCAAATGATGGACGGCGTCGAGGTGGGCCGCGTCAATGTGGCGGCGCGTGGCTGCGGCGTCGCTCAGCGTGCCTTCGAGCTCGGTGTCCAGTACGCCCAGCAGCGTCACACTTTCGGCAAGCAGATCGCCCAGCACCAGGCCATTCAGTTCAAGCTCGCGGAGATGGCTACCAAGGTCGAGGCGGCGCATGCGATGATGGTGAACGCTGCACGCAAAAAGGACTCGGGCGAACGAAACGACCTGGAAGCGGGGATGGCCAAGTACCTCGCATCCGAGTATTGCAAGGAGGTCGTGGAGGACGCCTTCCGGATCCACGGCGGGTACGGCTTCTCCAAGGAGTACGAGATCGAGCGCCTCTACCGCGAGGCCCCGATGCTCCTGATCGGTGAAGGCACCGCCGAGATCCAGAAAATGATCATCGGCCGCCGACTGCTCGAAGAGTATCGATTCCAGGGTTAGATGTCCGGATACGGGGTGTTTTCTTGGAGAACAAGGTCACACCCCGTAGGCAGTGTTCGGCCGCCGACTCGGCTTCCTGGCTTACCCAGTTGCGGCGGAGAGCCGCTACGATCGCCGGAAAGCCGCCGTCCCCCGTCAGTGCGCGGCATCATCCGCTACGAAGGTCATCCATGCCCCACAGCCAAACCTCTGCATCTCGCGACAGCCTGGCCGGCGTACGCCTCGCGCGCGGAGCATCGCCGTGGCTTCTGCCGACCGTCGCCACCGCAGCCGTCAGCCTGGTCCGTGCCCGTCGCTCGGGCGTGGCCAAGGCCGTCGCCGTCCCCGCCACCGCGCTCGCGGCGGGGATGCTGTGGTTCTTCCGCGACCCCGAGCGCGAGATCACCCGGGGCCGGGTCGTCTCGCCCGCCGACGGAGTGGTGCAGAGCATCATGCCGTGGAAGGACGGCCGCACCCGCGTCGCGATCTTCATGAGCCCGCTGAACGTCCACGTGAACCGCGCTCCGCTGTCGGGCACGGTGACGTCGGTCGAGCACGTTCCCGGTGGCTTCGTTCCCGCCTTCAACAAGGAGAGCGAGAACAACGAGCGGGTCGTGTGGCACTTCGACACCGAGCTGGGCGACATCGAGATGATCCAGATCGCCGGCGCGGTGGCCCGCCGCATCGTCCCCTACGTGCCGCAGGGCACCAAGGTCGAGCAGGGCGAGCGGGTCGGTCTGATCCGCTTCGGTTCGCGCGTCGACCTGTACCTGCCGGAGGGTGTCGAGGTGGATGTCGAGGTGGGCCAGAAGACGGTGGCTGGGGTGACTCGAATTGACCGTGATTGATCCGCAGACCCAGGCCGGCTGGGTGCCCGAGGCCGACGAGGTGGACGAAGAGGAGGAGATGCCTCTCTCGCTCCGCCTGTCGATAGCGGACACCCTCACCCTCGGCAACGCCACGTGCGGGTTCATGGCGGTGTACTTCACCACCACCGGCATCCTCATCCCGCACCTCATGGGCAGCGAAGAGTCCGGCATGGCCCGCCACAGCGCGGCCACGGCGGTCATCCTGATGCTGTGCGCGGCGATCTTCGACCTGTTCGACGGCCTGGTCGCCCGCAAGCTGCGCAGCTCTCCGATGGGCGCGGAGCTGGACAACCTCTCCGACCTGATCAGCTTCGGGCTGGCGCCGGCGTACTTCGTCCTCGTCTACGGCATGGTCGCGGACGACGCCTACCAGCGGGTGGCGGCGGTGGGGGCGATCGTGGTGCTGCTGGCGGTGGTGCTGCGGCTTGCCCGGTTCTCCTGCGTCACCGTCAAGGACGGCACCTTCCAGGGCATGCCGTCGCCCTTCGGGGCGCTGACGGTGGTGTCGATCGTGCTGCTGGAGCTGCCCTTCGTGGCGACGCTGCTGGCGATCATCGGCACCGCCTGGCTGATGGTGAGCCGGGTCGAGTACCCGAAGCCGCGGGGGCGCCTCGCGGTGGCGATGCTGTCGTGGATCGTCCTGTCGATGGGGCTGCTGGCGGCGTGGGCGTTCGACGCGCCGAGCGGGCAGCTGCTGCTGCAAACGGGCTGTGCGCTGCAGCTGGTGATGGGGGCGGTGATTCCGCTGTTCGCCACGGCTCGCAAGGTGAACAACTTCCGTGACAATCGGCGGGAGGCGCGGGCGGCGCAATTGCCGTGACGGCGTCTTGAGGGCCCCGAACCTGGTTGGGTTCGGGGCCCTCCGCTTTTCGGGCGCCCGGCGCCGGTGCGGGCGTCCCTGGGGGCTCCGCCCCCAGACCCCCGGCCTATGCCCACCCACCACCCGACTCGGTGGGGACATCAGTGGCCGTGGCCAGCCCACTCCAGCCCGTCCGGCGATTGAGGACGAGGCCCGTTCAGGGCCGAAGCGGGGGTCCGGGGGCGGCAGCCCCCCGGGGTCGGGAACGGGAAGGGGCGGCGGGGGCGAAACTTCCCTAGGCCAGGAAGTCCCGCGCGATCCGCTCCGCCACCCGCTCCAGGATCGGCCCTGCATCGGCGATGCACTTCGCCACGTCCGGCTCCACATCCGTCAGCGGATACGCCCGCCTGATCCCGGCCCGCCCCAGCACCTCCGGCGCCAGCGCCAGCCGCCCGCACACCGCGACGACGTCCTTGCCCGCCGCCCGCGCCGCCGCGGCCACGCCCGCCGGCGCCTTCCCGTGCAGGGTCTGCTCGTCCAGCGAGCCCTCCCCCGTGATCACGAGGTCCGCCCGCTCCAGCGCCGGCGCGAAGCCCAGCACGTCCAGCATCACCTCGATGCCGGGCCGGAACCGCGCCCCCAGCAGCATCGCGCCGAACCCGATGCCGCCCGCCGCACCGGCCCCCGGAGAGGCGGCGTACTCGGCGGCCCGCGCACCCACGGTCTCCGTGCCCTCCAGGACCTTCGCGAAGTGCGCGAGGGCCGCGTCCAGCGCCTCCACGTCCTGCGGCGAGGCACCCTTCTGCGGGCCGTACACGGCGGGCGCGCCCTTCGGCCCGGTCAGCGGATTGTCGACGTCGCTCGCGAGCACCAGCTCGACGTCGGAAAGCCTCGGGTCCAGGCCCGTCAGGTCGGCCGAGGCCACGTCGGCGAGACCGCCCCCGCCCGGCGCGACCGGCTCCCCGTTCCCGTCCAGGAACCGCGCGCCCAGCGCGGACAGCATCCCGGCGCCGCCGTCGGTGGTCGCGCTGCCGCCGACCCCGAACACGATCGTCCGCGCCCCCGCGTCCAGCGCGGCCCGCAGCAGCTCGCCGGAGCCGTACGTGGACGCCGTCAGCGGCGCGAGGACACCCTCCGGGAGCCGCTGGAGGCCACTGGCCTCGGCCATCTCCACCACCGCGGTGCCGTCGCGCAGCGCGTACGCCGCCGTCACCTCGTCACCGAGGGGCCCGGCGACCCGCACCTGGCGGCGCTCGAAACCGGCCGCGACCGCCGCGGCCACCGTGCCGTCACCGCCGTCGGCGACGGGCAGCGCCTCCACGGCGAGGTCCGGCACGACCCGGCGCAGACCGGCCGTCACCCGCTCGGCGACCTCGACGGCCGTCAGCGAACCCTTGAACTTGTCCGCGGCGACGAGCACCCGGCGGGCCCCGTCCACTGCAGCGTCAGCCACCTTGATCTCCCCTTGCTCTCCGAGCCTTGCGCACGTCAAGGCAGTCGCGCCGCTGCGACCTTAACCGGAGGACACCCGTGCCGTCATGCCCCGCCCACCACATGGAACGGCTCGCTACCCTGCACTGGTGACCACTCCTGACTACGCCACCTACATCGCCGGCCTCCCCCGCGTCCTCGCCGGGGCCGCCGCCGTCTGCCGGGACGCCGAGGGCCGGGTGCTGCTCGTCGAGCCGAACTACCGCGAGGGGTGGACGCTGCCCGGCGGGACGATCGAGTCGGAGGACGGGGAGACGCCGCGGCAGGGCGCGCGGCGCGAGACCGCCGAGGAGATCGGGCTGGACGTCCGGCTCGGACGGCTGCTCGTGGTGGACTGGTCGCACGGCCCGGACCGGCCGCCGATCGTGGCGTACCTGTACGACGGCGGCGTCCTGACCGAGGACGACCTCAAGGCGATCCGGTTGCAGGAGGAGGAGCTGCTGTCCTGGCGGCTGGTGCCGCGCGAGGAGCTGGGCGACCACCTGCTCGGTTCCCTGCACGGCCGGGTCCTCGCCGCTCTGGACGTGCTGGCGGAGGGGGCGGGCACCGCCGAGCTGGAGAACGGCCGCCGGGTCGACGTGTGACGGCGCGTACCGTGCCGGAACAATCCGTTCGCCGACCGGACCCGCGCGCCCTACCCTCGACCGCATGACCGGCAAGCCCCTCGTCGCCATCCTCAGCGGTGCCGGCGTCTCCACCGACTCCGGCATCCCCGACTACCGCGGACCCAAGGGGCTGTGGCGCGGCGACCCGGAGGCCGAGAAGCTCGTCACGTACGAGTACTACATGGGCGATCCGGAGATCCGGCGCCGCTCCTGGCGGATGCGGCGGGAGACCGGGGCGCTGCGGGCCGAGCCGAACGCCGCGCACCGCGCGGTGGCCGAGCTGGAGCGGTCCGGGGTGCCGGTGCGGGTGATCACGCAGAACGTGGACGGGCTGCACCAGCTCGCCGGTCTCCCCGCCCGCAAGGTGCTGGAACTGCACGGCACCGCGCTCAGCTGCGTGTGCACCGGCTGCCACGTGCGGGGGCCGATGGAGGACGCGCTGGCCCGCCTCGACGCGGGCGAGGACGATCCGCCGTGCCTGGAGTGCGGCGGCATCCTGAAGCCGGCGACCGTGATGTTCGGCGAGCGTCTCGACCCGGTGGTCCTCGGTGAGGCGGTCGCCATCACCAAGGCCTGCCAGGTGTTCGTCGCCGTCGGCACCAGCCTCCAGGTCCAGCCCGCCGCCGGACTGGCCGGCGTGGCCGCCGACCACGGTGCGCGGCTGGTCGTCGTCAACGCCGAGCCGACGCCGTACGACGACCTCGCGGACGAGGTCGTCCGGGAGCCCATCGGCACCGCCCTGCCCGCGCTGCTGCGGGGGCTGGTCGCGGGAAAGGACGGGACGGAAGAACGGGACGGGACGGGTGACTGAGCACGTGGACGAGGAGGCGATCCCGATCCTGCGCGTGGCCGACGCCGCCGCGGCCGTGCGCTGGTACGCGCGGCTGGGCTTCGCCGCGCAGTGGGAGCACCGCTTCGAGCCGGGTCTGCCGGCCTTCGTGGAGGTGGCACGCGGGCGGGTGCGGCTGTTCCTGTCGGAGCACGCCGGGGACGCCCGGCCGGACACGCTGGTGTATCTGCGGGTCACCGACGTCGACGCCGTCGCCGCCGAGTTCGGCGTGCGGGTCGAGGAGGCACCCTGGGCGCGCGAGGTCGAGTTGCGCGACCCGGACGGCAACCGCCTCCGCGTCGGCACACCGAGCGGATGAGGTGACCGGCCGTGCCGTCGGAGCTCTCGCCCCGTCTCGCGGCGATCGTGGACGCGCTGCCGCTGACGCCGGCAGCGAGGCTGCTGGAGATCGGGTGCGGGCCGGGGGCCGCCGCGCGGGCCGTCGCCGCGCGGCTGGTGTCGGGGCACATCGTGGCCGTCGACCGTTCGGCGCGGACGGTCTCGCAGGCGGAGGCCGGCTCGGCCCGCGAGATCGCCTCGGGCCGGATGAGCGTGCGGTGCGTCGCGGCGGAGAGCTTCGTACCCGAGCCCGGTGAGGGACCGTTCGACCTGGTGTTCGCCGTCCGCGTCGGGGCGCTCGACGGCCGTCACCCGGAGGCCGGACGGCAGGTCCTGGAGCGGGTCGCCGCCGCGCTGGCGCCGGGCGGCCGGCTGTTCGTCGACGGAGGGGACCCGCTGCGGGAGATCTCAGTCCCGCCCGGTCCGCCCGCCGAGCCGGGTGGCTAGGGCCTGTCCGGCGGATCAGGTCGCAGGAAAGGTGCGGTGCCTCGTCGGCGCAGGTGAGCGGGGGCTGGTGCGTCCAGCTGCAAGGCGGAGGAGGGCGTCGACGCGGAGCGTCGGCAACCGACGACAACGCCGCAGATGGGCGTACCAGCCCCCGCGTCTGCGGCATGATCCGCCGGACAGGCCCTAGTGATCTGAGTCGGAGATTCGTCGGCAGTATGCGGCGACTTTGTCGAGGGTCTCGTCGGCAGTCTTCGTCCAGACGAACGGTCTGGGGTGGTCGTTCCAGTCCGCGAGCCAGCTGCGGATGTCACGTTCGAGGGCCTGCACGGAGCGGTGGACACCGCGTTTGAGCTTCTTCTGGGTGAGCTCGGCGAACCACCGTTCCACCAGGTTCAGCCAGGACGAACTCGTCGGGGTGAAGTGCAGGTGGAAGCGGGGGTGTGCCAGCAGCCACTTCTTGATGGCGGGTGTCTTGTGGGTGACGTAGTTGTCGAGTGCACCGCCTTGCGCCAGTGCCCCGGCACCAGCTTGTCGTCGACCTCCCGCGGCAGCAGCGGCTTCTCGCCCACCTTCCGCCGCGACAGCGCCGGCAGCCTCTGCACCCCGGCCAGGATGCGGGCTCCGCCGGTCGCGGCCCCCAGCGCCTTCGACTCGCCCAGCAGCGACAGGAACGGCTTGACGGTGTTGTAGCGCAGCGCCAGCGCCCCGCGCAGCGCACTCTCGGCTGTACCGTCGTCCTCCGGAACCAGGCTCACCACCACGGTGGCCGCGCTGGACAGGGCCGCACGATCGGTATGGCGGGGATCGGGATCGCGGTGGCGCTCGCGCTGGTGCGGCCGTGGGGGGGGGGGGCGCATACCGGGAGCGCCGTTGGCTTTCTGCGCTTGGGTGGGGACGGGCTTCCTCGTCCCGGTGTTGCCGTATGCCGTTCTCAGTTCGCTGCTGGGCTCGGAGGGTGGCAATTCGGAGAGCGGGGGTGACGCGGGCCCGTCGATGCCGGTCTGGGAGGCCGGGCTGGTTCAGATCGGGTTTGTGGGCATGGGGCTGGGTCTGGCCATCGCGCTGCCTGCGTACTTGCGGCGGCGCTGGCCGGACGCGTTCGCGGGGCGGCTCGGGGACCGTGGGGAGGGCTCGCCAAGGGTGCCGCCATGGACGGCCGTGGTCGGTGCGGCGGTCGGTCTCCTGTGGCTGTACTGGGCGGTGGGCGGCACCGCGGGTGTCGCCCACCGCGGCGAGCGGGACTGCGCTTGGCATGTGCTGTCCGGCGTCTTCGGGCTCTGGGCGTTCGTGGCGTCCGCCGCTACCTGGGCTGCCGTGCGAGGCCGGCCCGCACGAGTCCCCCGATGGGCCCGATGGTGCTCGGCTGGCTCGGCTCGGGCTCGTTGTTCGCCTGGAGCGGCTGGAAGCTTCCGTTCACCCTGTACCTGGCGGGCGCACAGCCGGCCGACGCGGCCCTGCCGGATGACCTCGCGCTCGCGACGGTCCTGCACCTTGCAGCGGTGGGGGCGGGCGCCGCGATGCTGCGAGCGCTCGTTCGTGCGCGGCTGGTGTCATTCGACTTGTAGCCGGCCCTCTCCCGCGTGCGTCGCTCGAGGCCTGGCCTTGGGAGAGGCCGTGCTGGTGGTGGTCCAGGGCGCGGATCCCACGTCGCTGGACGCAGCTTCCTGAGTCCGTTTCCTGAGTCCGTCGTCGAGTGTGGCCGAGAAGCTCGACGACGGTACCCAACACCTCATCGATGAAGCGGCGGAGCGTCACCCCAGTGGCCGCGGCGAGCGTGGAAGAGGTCCCGGGCGAGCTCCTGGGAGCGCTCCTCGTGGCGGAGGTGGACGACCTCGCGGTTGTCCACCTCCCGCACCCGGCGGTTGCGGTCGGCCTTCACCACACCGAAGTCCGGCTTCCACCGATCCGGCCGGACATCCAGGCATCCCTTGTGCGGTACGAGGGCCGAGGACTCGCGTCCCAGGAAAGGTCCCAGGAAAGGGGGCGCACTCGTTCCGTATGGCGTCGACGAGCGGTGTGGGTCAGTCGGCGGCGAATGCGGCTTCCGCGATGCTGCGCCAGATCTCCGCCGCCAGGTCCAGCGAGGACTCCGCCTGTGCCTCGGCGGCGAGTTCCTTCAGGCGGGGCAGGGCCCGCTTGTCGCCGGAGCGCAGGGCGAGCAGGTCCTTCAGGGCCTTGAAGCGGAGCCGGTCCCGGTGCGACAGCAGCTCGCCGTCGTTCTCGATGAGGGACGAGAGGGTCGTGGCCGTTTCCAGGTCGCCCTGATGGAAGGCCAGTTTGGCGCGAAGGTAGAGCACCTCCTCGGCCTGTCGTGGGCTCCCGACGAGGTGGAGCACCGGTTCGACGCTGTCCAGGAAGGATTGCGCCTCGGAGTGCTTCCCCGCTTCGATGGACCGGACGACGGCGATGATACGAAGGCGGATCCAGAGCTGGAGGTTGTCACGGCTGTCCACCGCGTCGAGTGCCTTGAGCAGCAGGTCGAAGGCGTGGGAGTGGTTGCCCTGGCGGGCGGCCACCGATGAGGCGGTCCAGTAGGCCTCGGCCCTCAGCGAACCGTTCTTGTCCTGCAGCATCGCGCACGCTTCCGCGCTCAGCTCGGCGGCCCGGCCCAGCTCGCCCAGCTCGGCCTCCGCCGAGGCGAGCACCAGCTTGCCGCGCAGCACGTCGTTGGCACAGGCGCGCAGGTCCTTGCCGATGCGCAGGGCCTGTTCGGCGGCCTCCCGGGCCTCCTTCATCGCGCCGAGGCCGCGCAGGCTGCGTGCCAGCTTGACCCGGGTGCTCACCTGCAGAACGGGGCGGCCCAGCTCGTCGCTCAAGGTCACCAGGTCCTGGAGGACCAGGCTCTCCTCGGTGAACTCGCCCAGGGCCTGGTGGTTGCGAGCCAGTTGCGCGAGGCCGTGCCAGCGCGTCATGGGGTCGATCTCGTCGGCCGAGGCCAAGGCGTCGTGGAGCCGCTGGTTGCGTTCGCGGGTGAGGTCGCCGGGCGAGAGGACCTCCATGTCCACGATCACGTCGGCGACGTTGTCATCGGCCTGTTCGGAAAAGGTGTCGACGGGTACGCCGAGCCGCTCCGCGAGATAGGCGACCGCACGGTCGGTGGGCCGGCGGGCACCCGATTCCAGGCGCGACAGATAGGTGGCCGACATACCGGGGCCGGTCAGGTCGGACTGGGTCTTGTTCTGCTGTTGTCTCAACTGACGCAGGCGTCGGCCGAAAGCTGGCTGGTCGAGCACGTCCGCTCCCGTCGGGGGACAGGGAAATCGTTACTACCGGGATCTGGGATCGCCAGACCGCCCGGGGAGCACAAGTAAACCCTAGTCGGCAACGAATTGCCAACCAGGGTTACTTGATTGCCTACCCTGTCATGAGTTGCAGGGTTCTCACGGTCATTCGATGTCGGTGGTGCCGGTCGTCGTGGCCGTCGCCGCTCTGGTCGCCTCGTCGGCGGCCAGAGCCTGCGACGCGACCCCGACGGAGATCAGGGCGGCGACGGCGACGGCGAGTACGGCCTTGACACACTTGAACATACTGCTCCCCCTCGGGCACGCGGATGCCTCGGCACCTGCGTTTCATGCGGCACCGCTGTGTGGGCCAGCCTTCCCTGGCCCCGGTGGGCACATGAGAAACATAGAGTCTCGCCAGGCGCTTGGCAAGTATTGCCAAGCGAGCGTGGCAATCGTGGCAAGGCATGTCCGGGCTCGCCCCGCCCGCCCCTCGCCCCTCGCCCCTCGGCCCGCGCCCCCGGCCCGGCGCTCCCGGGCCTCCTCAGCCCCGGGTCCTGATCCGTATCGCCTCGCAGACCTGTCCGCACCGGGCGAGCGCGGCGTCCGGGTCGGCACCCACCGCGATGACCTGACCGGGCCGGTCGAAGCTGGAGCCGACCGTGGAGATCACGTCCCCGGGCTCGACCGCGAGGTCGACGACCAGGACCCCTTCTGCCGTACGGGCCTCCTCGGCCCCTTCGACGGCGGTCACCACTCCCGGCCCGGCCTGGAGGAACAGCGTGGCCGCCCCCTGCCGAGGGGAGGGCCGGGCATCGAGTGCCGGCAGCGCGCCACTGGTGCCCGCGACCGAGTAGAGCTCGAAGTCGAAGCCGTACACGGCCTCCACCAGATCCCTGATACGGTCACCGCCCGGGCGGTTGTGGGACTCGATCACCCGCGGACCGCGCGAGGAGAGCCGCAGCTCGGTGTGGCTCGGACCCTCCTTCACCCCGACGGCGTCGAGGAACTCCACCACGGCCGCCTCGACGGTCCGTTCGGCGGACTCGTCGAGGCGGGCGGGAATCAGGTGTCCACGCTCGACGAAGTTCGCGTCGGTCAGCTTTTCCGTGATGGCGACGACGACATGACGTCCTGCGAAGGTGAACGCCTCCACGCTGTACTCGGGGCCGTCGATGTACTCCTCCATCAGGAACTTCCCGATGGGAAAGAGCTTCGCGTACTGGTGATCACGGCCGCGGGTGCGCTCGATGGCCTCCCAGGCGGCATCGACGTCCGCCTCGTTCTCGACCAGCCGTACCGCGAGCGACCCGATGCCGTCGACGGGCTTGGCGATGAACGGATAGCCGTGGCGTGCGCCGAAGGCGGCCAGGCCGGCGCGGTCGGTCACCTCGGCCGCGGCCACGGTGGGCGCGCCCGCCGCTGCGAGATGCTCGCGCATGCTCAGCTTGTCGCGCAGCCGGCGCGCGACGGTGTGCGAGACGCCGTCGAGGCCGAGCAGATCGTTGATTCGCCCGGTCACCTCGACCGAGGCCTCGACCGTGGTGACGGCGCTGGTGAACCCGTAGACCTTGTGCGCCGTGAGCACCAGCGGCTCGAGCGCGTCCCAGTCGGCCGGGTCCACCAGGAGGGCGGCGTCGACATGGGCGGCGTGCTCGGACGTGAAGCGCTCGGGGTGCTGGACGTGGACGACGCCGAGACCGCAGGCCTTCGCCTTGCGCAGGTTCTCCGGACGGCCGCCGATGATCAGGACGGTCTGCTGTGACATCTTGCTCCTTGCTCGGGTGGGTGGTCGGGTACGGGAGGCGGCGGCCGAGGGCCGGGCGGCCGGGGCGGGCAGTGCCGGCCAGGGCCCGTCCGACCATGCGCGTCGTCGCCCGAAGGGCGGCCGCGCGGCGTCAGGTGCGTGCTCCGGGGGTCCCCCCGGCCGGAGGCCGGGGGAGTGTGGGCCCCGAACTCGCGTACTGGCCGTACTCGGGTCCGGGGCCGGTGCGGCGAGTGGGGGTACCTCCCACGCCCTTCAGGCAGTGGGGGAGCGTGCATGGCGTCGCGCGGCAGACGGGAACGGTCGGACAGGCCCTGGGGCGGGCGACGAGATGCGCCGCCCCCCGGCGCGCCGGCCGCGCTCAGGCCGGGGCGAGCAGAGCAGCCGCCGACGCGTCGGCCGGCTCGGCGATATCGGTGCGGGCGCCGCGCCGCAACTCGTCCGTCAGCGCGCGCAGTTCCTGCGGCTCGGCGCAGTCGAGCACGGCGTAGGCGAGCCGGTCCCCGGAGCTCTCCGCCGGCCGGACCCGCGCACCGGGCGCGAGACGGGCCGCGTAGTGGGCGACGCCGCTGCGCGTGCCCCAGTCGTCGAGGTCGAGCGAGAGCAGCGTGCCGGTGCGCTCGGCGCTCAGGAACAGGCTGCCGGCCGAGCGAACCGGCGTGTCCCCGGTGGGCAGCTCGGGGATCTCTCCGAGCGCCAGCCGCACACAGGCCTCGTACAGGTCGCAGCCGTGGGCCCGCGAGACGATCTCCATGATGTGGTCGCCGGGTGTGCGCACCGCGACCTCCATGATGACCAGATCGTTGTCGGCGCGGGCCCGGAACTCCAGGTGCACGATGCCCGTCGACACGCGCATCGCGGTCACGACGCCCTCGCACAGCTCGCGCACGGCGCGGCGCAGCAGGGGCCGCCCCGCACCGAACCCGGCCTCGTGCAGCAGCTCCACGAAGAAGGGCGCTCCGGTGGTGTCCTTGCGCGTGAGATTGCAGAACAGGATCTGCCCGTCACGCACCAGCGCCTCGACGCTGTACTCCTGCCCCTCGATGTACTCCTCGACCAGCAGCGGACCCTCGGAGTCGCGGCGCAGCACGGCGCCGTGCCAGTCGTCGGGCGTGTCGATGCGCTCCACACCCCGACTGCCCTGCAGCGCGACCGGCTTGACCACCACGGGCAGCCGGGACAGCGCCCATTGCGAGGCGGTGGTCAGCCGGTCGGTGTGCCGGTGCTCGGGCTGGCGCAGGCCGGCGCGGGCGAACTCCCCGCGCTGGAAGGCCTTGTTGCGGGAGATCACGGAGGTGTCGAGCCCGGGCCCGGCGACTTTGAAGCGGTGCTGCAGGATCGAGGTGGCCAGGACATGCGGCTCCGCGAATCCCCAGACGCCGTGCGGGCGCAGCCGGCCTGCCAGCGTCATGGCCGGTGCGAGCCAGGCCTCATCGCGCTCTACGGCGATGGCATCCACCGGCTCGAAGTCCGCGATGTCCGGGTACTTCGCGCGCAGCGCGGCGTAGCGCTCGGTGGTCTCCACGACGCCGACGCGCACCCCCAGGGTCTGCGCCGCCCGGAGATAGCCCTCGGCCATGACGCCGGCGCCGACCAGGACCAGGCGCTTGTTCGTATGCGTTTGTGCCATGCCTGTGGTGACTCCTTGGGTGGGTACGGGTGGGAGAACAGTCATTTCGGTACGGGAAGCCGCCGCCGCACGGCACCGGGCCGTACGACGCGGGAGAGCCGGCCGGCCGGAACGTCGGCCCGTGCCGCGGCGCACAGCAGCCGTTCGAAGGCGGCAGTCCACCGCTCGGCCCACTGCCGCGAGTGCCGTGCCGTGTCCACCTGCAGGACGAGGCGCAGACCGCCGGCTGACGCGTCGATACTGAGACAGCGCGTGGCCCGCCAGACGTACTCGCCGTCGGTCCAGGCCGTCTCCCGGTCGGCCGCCGCCCGCCGCAGCTCGTCCCCGGTCACCGCGCGCAGCGGCAGCGGGTCGGCCCGCGGACGGTAGTTGAGCGTCACGGAGGTGTCGAGGCGTACGCCTCTGTCCCGCTCGGCCGCGGCCCGGGCGCGGTCGAGTCCGGCGGGCGGGAAGGACCCGAAGCGGAACGCGCCGAGCGTGGCCGCCGCCGTCCTGCGGACGAGGTCGTGGAACGACGCGTCCGTGACGTCCACACAGCAGGGCACGGGCTGGGAACAGGGCTGAACCGCCCGCGCCAGCTCGGGCCTCGTGCGGTTCGCCGCGATCAACTGCACGTAACCGGTGGTGCTTCCGGCCATCAGCGCGTCCACCGTGAGCATCGCCGCGGTGAGCACAGTGGCCACGCTCTCTTTGCTGCGCAGCGCCACCGCGCCCGTCGCCAGGTCGAGCGCGGCAGACCGGTGGGACAGGAAGCGGAACGAGCCCGCAGGGGCGCCACGCGGATCGTCCGGCGGTGCGGGCGGCATCGCCGCGCACACCCGGGCCGCCCGCCGCAGCGCCCGCGCCGCGTCGGCGGACCGCTCCAGGGCCGCCTGCTCCAGCAGGCCCCGCCCGGGGTGATCCGAGCGCGTCGGAGGATAGGCCACGGGATCGGCCACCGCGCACGCCGCCACCAGATGCTCGGTGACCGGGCGCAGGGCGAACGCGTCGACCGCGAGATGGCTGAACGCCAGGGCCAGCAGCCGTGGTCCACCGCCGGCACATACCAGCGCGGCCCGCACCGGCCACTCCCGCGCCAGGTCGAACACAGGCGCGGCAAGCTCCTGAAGGAGCTGTGACGCGGCTGACCGGAGGACTCCTTCGGGCACATCCCGTACGAGCAGGTCCAGCCGGCCGTCGGGATGGACCCGCTGGCGCGCGTCCTCGGGGTCGGCGGCGGGGACGACGGTGCTGCGCAGAGCCTCGTGGCGTTCGAGCAGCGTGGCCAGGGCCGCGGTCACGTCCTGCTCGGTCGTTCCCGGGCGCAGTTCGTACAGTCGCCTGAGCGCCAGACTGCGGCCCAGCGGACGCGCCGCCTCGACCTCCGCCAGGTAGTACTGCTGGCTCCAGGTCAGCGGGCCGTGCGCGGCCGAACCCGTGGCGAAGCGCACCGGGACCACTGCGTCCCCCGGGCGGCGGGGGCTCGCGGGAAAGGCCACGGCGGACGGTGCCGGTGACGTCATGTCACCGCACCCCGGCCGGGTCGGCGGCGGACCAGGTGAAGGTCAGCCGTGTCCCGGCGGCACGGGCGCGGCCGAGCGCCTCGTCGCGGTCGGCTCCCTCGGCGATGATCCACGCCGACCTGTCGCGGTTGGACCCGTTGGCCTCGTAGACGAGGCCGGGCTGGACCCCGGGGCGCAGATGCGCCTCGTGGACACCCTCCATCGCCTCGGCCTCGGCGATCCCGTCGATCGCGTCGAGGCGGCCGCTGGGCTCCAGCATCAGGAAGTGCACGGCCGCCGTCTGCTCGCAGGCGAGCGTCAGGTCGGGCGCTCCTCCGAGCAGCGCCGTCATGTGCAGCCTGGTGATCTCCACGCCGCTCGCGATCCGTACGAGCTCGGGGATACGGTCCCCCGCGATACGCCCGTTGACCTCGATCACCCGGGCGTCGGAGCCGTCGCCGGTCAGCTTGAGCTCCACGTGTGCGGGCCCCCAGGTCACCCCGATGGCCTTGACCGCCTGCTCGGCCTTGGTCACGAGCAGCCGCTCCAGATCGCCACCGACCGGCGCGGGGAAGACATGGCCCATCTCCAGGAACAGCGGCGGGGCGCTGCAGATCTTCTCGGTCAGGCCGAGGACCTTGCCGTGCATGACCTCGGCCGAGTACTCGGCGCCGACGACACACTCCTCCACCACGACCTCGGGCTCCACCGCGTGCCCCAGGTACTCGCCCAGCTCCATGACCTGCCGGGTGATCTCGGCGACCTGCTCGGCGGTGTCGCACCGGCGGACGAACAGGCTGCCGGTGAGGTCGACGGGCTTGACCACCACGGGATAGCCCACCTCGGCGGCCGCCTCGACCGCCGCCTCGATACTCGCGCAGACCACGAAGTCCGGGTTGAGCCCGGGCACCTGGGCCATCGCCCGACGCATCGCCGCCTTCGAACGGCAGACGGCCACGGCGGCCGGATCGGGACCGGCCAGACCGAGCCGGGCGGCGACTTCCGCACCCATGTCGCAGTAGTACTCGTACACCGAGGTCACCCCGACCAGCTCGCCCTGCGCGGCGAGTTCACGGCAGACGGCCACGATCGCGTCGGCCGAGTCCGTGTCGCAGCGGCGTATCTCCACGCCGAGGCCGGTGAAGTCGTGGAGCAGCGAAGCGGGCATGGCCTGAGGACGCGAAGCGAGCACGATCGGGGTGACGCCCCGCTCCAGCAGGAAGCGGGCACAGTCCTGGCCCGCGCCGGTGAACGGTGCCTCGACGAAGACGGCATAGCGCGGGGCTGGGCGGACGGAAGCACTGGTGGTCATGGGATGACTCCTCGGAAGACTCGGGAACCTCGCGGAACGAGGGGGAAGAAGACGGAAGCCGGCGGCGCACGGCCGCTACGTCGCGGCGGGGGACAGCTCCTCGGCAGGGCCTGCGGGCGCTTCCTGACCCGCAGGCCGCGGCAGGTCGCGCATCCGCACGACGGAAGAGCACAGCAGCCACACGACACCGCTCGTCATGCCGAGCGAGGCGACGAGCAGACCGCCGCGCAGCCCGACCCACTCGCCCAGCACACCGCCGGCGAAGGAGCCGAACGGCAGCACGCCCCAGACGATGAACCGCACGCTGGCGTTCATCCGGCCGAGCAGCTCCGGCGGGCACAGCGCCTGGCGGATGCTGACCTGGCCCACGTTGAAGACGACGATGCCGAAGCCGGAGGCGAACCAGGGCACCGCGAACAGCGCGACACCCCAGCCCTCCTGGGCGAACGGGATCAGGAGCGTGGTCGGCATGGTCACCAAGTAGGCCAGCCACATCGCGCGGACCTGGCCGCACCAGGCGGCGATCCGCACGGCGCACGCCGCACCGAGCACCCCACCGACGCCGCCCGCGGCCATGAGCAGACCGACCGTGGCGCCGGACAGGGCGAGCTCGTCCACGAGCAGCAGCATCACCAGCGGCTGGGTCAGGGCGAAGAAGAAATTGAACGTGGCGGCGGAGCCGATCAGCGCACGGAAGACCGGATGGCCGAGGACGAAACGCAGCCCTGTCCCGACCTCGGCCATGAGCCGGTGCTCGCCGCTGTGCTCCGGGTCGGGTTCGACGACCCGCAGCCGGCTCAGGAGCCAGGCCGACACGGCGTGCGCGGCGGCCTGCCCGGCCACGGTCGAGGCGGCACCGGCCAACTGCACCATCGAGCCGCCCAGGGTGGGACCGGCCGTCCGCGCGGTCGCCGATGTGCCCTCCAGCCGTGCGTTGGCCTCCACCAGTCGCTCCGGTGCGACCACGCTCGGGACGTACGACTGGTAGGCGATCTCGAAGAAGACGGTGGCGAGCCCGATGGCGAAGGTCACGGCGATCAGCGCGGGGAAGTTCATCCGGTCGAGGAGGAGACCCAGCACGATGAGGCCCATCAGCGCCGCACGCAGCACGTCGCAGGCGATCAGGACCGGCCGCCGACGCGTCCGGTCCACGAGGGCGCCGGCGGGCAGGCCGACGAGCAGGAAGGCGACGGTCTGGGCGGCCTGCAGCAGCCCCATCTCCAGCGGCCCGGCCGCGAGCGTCGTGGCGGCCAGCAGCGGGATCGCCACACGGCTCATGTTGCCGCCGAGCATGGAGGCCGTCTGGGCGGCCCAGAAGACGCGGAACTCCCGGTTCTTGAGCAGGGACACGGTCACCGCCCGACCGTGAGGCGCGACGTCCAGACCCCGGGCGTGGCGACGAACGAGTGGTGGCTCCGGTTCACCCGCACCCGGCCGTCGTGGCCGTCGACGTGGCGGAGCAGGTCGAAGACATTGCCGGCCAGGGTGAGGCTGCCCGCGTTGCGCTGACCGCCGTCCGCCGCGACGAGGACGGCGTTGGCGCCGATGGAGAAGTCGCCGGTGATGGCGTTCGAAATGTGGGCGCCGTTGGCCTGCACCACCTTGAGCAGCGTACGGCCCTCGGCCGGCCGGTCGCCGAGCTCGGGGCCGGGCCGCAGCCGCAGACAGCCCGGCTGGACCGTCGCCATCTCGCCCATGGGGCCGCGCCGGCCCGAGCCGCTGCTGCGGCCGCCCACCTCGGCGGCGGTACGCCGTGAGCTGAGGAAGCCGCGCAGGACGCCGTCGTCGATCAGGACCGTACGGCCGCACGGCGCGCCCTCGTCGTCCCACGGCTCGTACAACGGGCTGTCGGGATCAGTCGGGTCGTCCGTGAGGGACACACCCGCCGCCGCGATGCGCTCCGCCACCCGGCCGGCGAGTGGGGAACGTCCTTCGAGCACCGAGTCGAGCAGGAACGCGGGAACGGCCAGCATCAGAAGTCTGGCCAGGACCCGGCCGTCGACCAGCACATCGTCGTACGCGGGGTCGGGCACCGGCTCGGTGGCGAGCACCCGGGCCAGCTGGACGAGTTCGGGCAGTTCGCGCGCCTCGGCCGCGGCGAGGGTGTCCTCGGCGTCGCGGCCGAACACGTGGTGCCCGATGTGGCCCACGCGCTCGCCCTTGGCGGTGAGCCGCGCCTGCAGCTGGAAGGTGTCCGTGCCACGGCGCAGGGGAGCGGTGCCGCCGCGCTGCAGCAGGACGCAGCCGTGGTCGGCGCGGGCCCGCAGCTCGATGCCGACATCGGCCGGGCCGTCGCTGAGTCGGCGCAGCCGCTCCAGCGTGGCCTCGTCGATCCGTGCCTCGGGGGCGTTGGACACCTGGACGGCGGACGGCCCGTCGGCGACCGGTGGCGCGTCGGCCGCGGGCAGTGCCCGCCCCATAGCGAGCGCCGTGTCGACCAGGTCCGGATCGTGCCGGCCGGCCGGGCTGTGCACCACATAGCCCTCGTGGCCGTCCTTGCGGACGGTCAGCGCGGCCACCGATGTGGTCACCGTGCTGTGCCGCTCCACCACACCGCGCACCAGGACTGCCTCGGCCACCTCCTGCCGCGCGGCCCACACCTCCGAGGCGGCGCCACGGGCCGCCGCCTCCTCGTTCAGGCGGGCGGCGGCGCCGGCCAGTTCCGCGTACGCACCGCACTCCCCGTACGGCCTGACGGGCGTCCCGCTCGTACTCGTCGTGGTGCTCATGCCTGCGTACCTCCTACCAGGAGAGAGCCGACCCGCAGGGTGGGGCCGACCACGCCGACGGGCACCCACTGGCCGAACTTGCCGCACTTGGCGGCGCCGACCACCACGTCGTCGGCGATCGCGTCGATGTCCCTGAGCACTTGCGTTCCTGTTCCCGTGATGGTGGTCTCCTCGATCGGGTCGGTGACCTTGCCGTTCTCGACGAGGTAGCCGTTGGTGACGCGGAAGGTGAACTCACCCGTGGACTCGATGACCTCACCGCCGCCGACGTGCTGGGCGTAGATCCCGAACTCCGTGCCCTCGATCAGGTCGTCGACGCTGGAGGTCCCCGCGCCCAGACAGGTGTTGGTCATCCGGGCCTGCGGCGGCTGGAGCACCGTCGTGCAGCGGCCGTTGCCGCTGGACGGGCGGCCGAGCCTGGAGGCCGACTCCTGGTCGGTGAGGAAGCCCTTGAGCACACCGTTCTCGATGAGCGTCGTGGGGCTGCCCGGCGTGCCCTCGTCGTCGTGGGCGAAGGAACCCACCGCTCCCGTGACGGTCGGATCGTCGGTGAGCGTGACGAGGCCGGAGGCGACCTGCTCGCCGACGCGGTCGGCGTAGACCGACCCGCGCAGCACCTCGTCGCCCTCCAGCGGGTGGCAGCAGGCTTCATGCAGCAGCACCATGCCGCGGCCGCCCGCGACCACCACGGGCAGGTGCCCCACCGGCGCGGGCCGGGCGACCAGGCCCTCGACCGCGCGGCGCGCGACCTCCACACCGGCGGCCCGGGTGTCGATGTCCGACAGGGGGCCGCCGGTACCGGGGGTGTAGAAGCCCGTGGCCGTCCGCCCGTCACGGCGGGCGATCACCCGTACGGTGAGATAGCTGAGCAGCCGGTGCTCGTCGACCGGATGTCCGTCGTGGATCAGGCACATGTCCTGGTCGTCGAATTCGAAGTCGACCACCACGTGCGCGATGGACGGGTCGAAGTCGCGGGCGGCCGCCTCCAGTTCGCCGAGCGCGTCCAGGACGGCGGGCAGCGCCATCCACTCCGGTGCGCCACGCACCGCGTCGGTGCGGCCGGGGACCGCGCCGAGCGCGGCGTCGAGACGGGCCACGCGGGGATCGAGGCCCGTCGTGGCCCGGTGGCGCAGCCCGTCGGGCAGGACGTAGCGGGCCGACGTGCCCTGGCCCTGCTGGATGCTGACGTCGCTGACCCTGCCCTCCGCGAAGCGGCCGCTGGTGCGGTGCCATGTCTGGACGGCGGCCGAGGTGGTCACGCAGTTCGCGGGCCGGTGCCGGCGCATCTCGGCGGCCAGGTCGTGTCCGACCGCCCGCAGCAGACCGGATTCTTGCATCTGACTCTCCGTTGTTCGGGCGTGCGCGCCCCGCCCGTGCCCGGCCCCAGCGGGCCCGGCCGGGCGGATGGCGGGGGCGGTCACGGCTGCAGCCGCTGGTGGGTCCAGGGGGCCGTGAGACCGGCGCGCACGTAGCGCAGCCGGCGGTGCAGCCGGTCCGGGCTGCCGTACCAGAACTCCACCGACTGTGGCGCCAGCCGGTAGCCGGTCCACTCGGCGGGACGGGCGACCTCGGCGCCGGCGGCGGCCAGCGCGCCCGCCCGGCCTCGCAGTTCCGCCTCGTCGGCCAGCGGGCGGCTCTGCCGGGACACGGCGGTGGTCGCCTGCGCGGCCCGTGGGCGGCGGGCGAACAGTTCGTCCGACTCCTGGTCGGTGAGCGTCTCGACCTGGCCCTCCACGGTGATCTGCTGCAGGGACTCACGCCAGTAGAAGGTCAGGGACGCCCAGGGGTTGGCGGCGAGCTGCTGCCCCTTGCGGCTGCCGCGGAAGCTGGTGAAGACGAACCCCCGCTCGTCCACGTCCTTGACCAGCAGCACCCGGCTCGACGGCCGGCCCGTCGCGTCGGCCGTGGCGAGTACCGCGGCGAACGGCTCGCGCACGCCGCGCGTCACGGCGGAGTCGAGCCAGGCCCGCACCAGGCCTTCGGGTGCGGCGGGCGGCTCGTCGAATTCAGGCAGCATCAGGCTGGAGTCCCCGCTCAGTGTCTGTGCTTGCGCGGCTTGTGCCATGGGTCGCTTCCTCCTCGTGGGATCAGGGCGGCGTGTGGGTGGTCGGCGCCGCCCGGGTGCATGGGAGCTGAGAATCCGGCACCCGCCCGCGGCGAGACGGCGATGAGGCGGCCGTGATACGGCGGCCGGACCGGCGCAACGGGTGCCGGATCGCAGGATCAGGGCCAGGAGCCCAGCTCGGGCAGGGAGTCGTGCGCGCCGTACGCCTTGGGCTCGCGCGCCGCCGGACGGCCGCTGATCCAGGCCGCGAGACCCTGCCGCGTGCCGTGCACGGTGGTGGGCGCCCCCGCGCCGTGTTCCCAGCGGTCACCGTCCGAGTACAGCACCGTGGTGCGGTCTGCGGGCAGCCGCGGCAGCAGGTAACCGACGACGTGCCGGGCGAGCGCGTCGCTCCACTCCTCCGCGCGGTAGCCGAGGTCCAGATCCGTGAAGTGCAGATGCACCTCACGCCACCAGCACAGCTGGGTGGCCTCGAGCGTGGCCCCGCGGTACCCGCACGGCCGGTCCCAGTCGCCCGGGCCGAGCAGCGCCCAGGCCTGTTCGAGCTGTGTCAGCCCGTCCTCCAGGGAGGCGAGCTGCAGCTCCACCGAGCGAGGTGCGCCGCGCTCGATGGCCGCGTCGCGGGCCGGCCGCCCGCCGTCGTAGACATCGACCACCCGGCCGTCCAGGGCGCACAGCGCCTGGCGGGCGAACGCGCGGGCGAGGTCGCCGAGGTGGGTCAGAACATGCGCCCGGCTCCACCCCGGCAGCGTGCTCGGCGCACGCACCCCGGCCTCGCCGAGCAGGGTGGCCTGGGCGCGCAGCCGCTTGTGCGTCGCCTCGATCTCGGCGAGGCGTTCCGCCGGCTTTGGGGTGCCGTCCGTCACGGTCATCGCCCCGCCCCGACGAGCGCGCCGGCCTGGGCGGACTCGGTTCTGTCAGAGGCCTTCCCGGTGTCGGCCTGGGCCCAGAACTCCCGTATCCAGCAGAGAATGTCCTGCATCACGTGATGATTCTGGTTCGGGCGCAGAGCACCCAGCTGGAAGAACATCACGCCCTCGCTGGGCGGGCCGAGCAGGGTCAGCCGACGGTCCACCAGACCGTCCGCGCGCACCGGGTGGAAGTCAGCGGTCAGGTCGAGGCCGCCCGGCTCGAAATCGGGCTCGTCGATGCCGGGGTTGCGCCACTTGCGGACCAGGCCGCGGCGCAGCAGGTTCGGGTAGATCGGCAGCACGTCGTTCTCCGCGTCGAAGGGATGCACGCGCGAGTCGACCAGGATGTCGACCGGGATCTGTGCACCGGTGAGCGCACCGCGCACCACGAAGGAGCCGCGCTCCTCGTCCATGGCGACCTCGGCGTCCGGGCCCGCCGAGATGTCGACGAGCCCGTGCTCGACCAGTGCCCGGATCTTCTCCATGACCTCCAGGGCGGCGCCGTTGCACAGCCGGTTGTGGTGCCGCATGAACACGTTCAGGAAGTCACGGTGCGAGGCGGCGTGCAGCCCGCCGAAGTCGACGGCGTGCGCCAAGGTGTCGCGCAGATCGCGCCAGACACCGTCGGCGGCGGCCTTCGCCGGGTTCATCAGGTTGTTCTGTGCGGCCCAGCGGTGGTCCACGTCGAGGAAGTCGAGGAAGCGCTCGCGGTACTCCTCGGGGGTGGCGAAGGACTCCCGGTCGATCGGCCGGATCGACCGCTCCCACGCGAAGCGGTTCCCGGCGACCGTCTTCCCGTGCCGCCAGGGCGACTCGGCTTTCGCGACGGCCGCCGCGAAACCGGCCGCGTCGTCCAGGTGGGCGGCCAGCTTCTCCGCCTGCTCGGGGCCGAACACCACCTGCAGATAGCGGGTGAGCGCGGTCTCCACGTTCCAGGCGCGGTCCTTCGCCACGGCGAACGACAGCGTGCCCGCGAGCACCGCGTCGAGGGTCCGCTCGGCGTCGTCGACGAGACGCTCGACCGGGACGAGCAGCCGGCGCACGGACTCCTCGCAGGCCGCGCCCCGGCCGCCGTCGGCGAGGAACGCCTCGTACTCCTCGTGCGCGGCGGCGTTCAGCTCGGCAGCGAACTCCGGGCCGAACAGCGTCGCGTAGTAGAGGTAGGCCATCTCCAGGACGACGACGGGGAACACATGCGCGCGGAAGTCGAGCTGGCGCCGCTCGCGTCCGTCGATGAGCACCGGTGTGCCGGCCGCGGTCCGCACCCGGTCCACGGCCTCCTCGGTGAGGAAGACGCCGCGGTGCTCCAGCTCCTGCGGATTCTGCTCCTTGGCGTTGTACGGCCGCGCGAACGTGAACAGTCCGGAGCGGCTGAACAGCACGACGGAGTCCGGCTCCCGGCCCGAGGGGCGGTAGGCGAGAGTACCGTCGCCACGCTCCTCGAACACACCGCCACGGCCCTCGGTCAGCAGCAGGATGACGTCGATGCCGGTCAGGCCCATGCCCACGCAGCCCACGGTGGAGCCGGGCCCGGCCTGCCCCTGTTCGAAGGCGTGCTCCAGCGGGTACGCCGAGGGCACGAACGTGGCCGTGGTGCGCTCGGCGAACCGCGCCCACGCGGCCTGGCGCGGGTAGCGCATCGGGTCGTTGGAGGAGTGCCCGGTGAGCATCAGGACGTTGTCGGCGTCCACCAGGTGCTCGCCGTCGCGTCCGTACACCGCGAGCCGACCGCCGTCGAGCTCTTCGAGGTCGGCCACCTCGGCGCCGCGCAGATGGACCCGGACACCGGGGAGGGCGCGCAGGATTGCGACGAAGCGCTCGAACTGGTCGCGCAGGGCCAGTCCGTGGACGTAGCGCTTGGGCCAGTCCTCGGCCGCGACGTCGAAGATCTCGTCGCCGGTGGCCTCGTACCTGGCGCGGCACCACTCGAGGAGCGTGGGCCGGTCCTCGGCGGGCAGCAGCGGGCCGGCGTCGACGACGGACTCGTCCGCCGCGAAGGAGACCTGGCCGACGATGCGGTTGAGGAAGCTGGTGACCGGCTGGTCGGGGCTGTGCACCTGGCCGGCGCCGAACTTGCCCGAGCGGTCGAAGATGTGGATGTCGAGCGAGAGAGGACCGGTGGCGGCGCGCGCGGTCGCCGCGAGACGGTCGAGCACATAGGTGCAGCTGGGGCCGGCGCCGACGATGGCGAGGCTGGTCGAGGACATGGTGGATCGCTCCTTGTCGGACGGTGGCGTGGCGTCGGCGTCAGGCCTGTGCGTCGCCGAGCTCGGCGACGACGCGGTCGAATGCGGCGAGGAAGCCGTCGATGGCGGCCGGCGAGAGCTGGCCCATGTTGGCCACGCGGAAGACTCCGGCCAGCTGCTCCTGGGTGGAGTAGACGACATAGCCCTCGGCCTTGAGACCGTCGTGCAGCTGCTCGTACGTCATGCCGTCCGGCACGTAGACGTTGGTGACCGAGTTGGCGCGCTGGTCCGCGGGGAGCAGGAAGCGCACACCGCGCTCGGCGAGGCCCGCGCGGATCCGCTCGGCCAGCGCGGTGTAGCGCTCGCCGCGGACCTTGACCCCTTCGGCGAGGGAGCGGTCGAGTGCCTCCTCGAGGGCGGTCATGACCTGCAGGGCCGGGGTGAACAGCGGGGCGTTCTTGCGGTCCTGGGAGATGTAGTGGCCGTACAGGTCCAGGTAGAAGGTGTTCGGCGCCACCGATTCCAGGGCGTCGAGCCGGGCGCGGGAGGCGGTCACGAACGAGACGCCGGGCAGGCCTTCGAGGCACTTGTTGGCCGTGCCGACGCACCAGTCGATGTGGTCGGCGACCAGGTCCAGCTCCTCGGAGCCCAGGCTGCTGATCGCGTCCACGGCCAGCTGCCGCCCGTGCCGGGCGACCACCTCGCCGATCTCGCGCAGCGGGTTGAGCCGGCCGGTGCTCGTCTCGTGGTGGACCAGACCGACATGGGTGATCGACGGGTCGTCGGCGAGCGCCTTGTCGACGGCGGCCACGTCGATCGGATCGCACCAGCCGAACTCCATGCGCACGTGCGGGATGCCGTGGACGTCCACGATGCGCCACAGACGCTCGCCGTAGTTGCCGTTGTCCAGGATCAGGATGCGGCCGTCGGCGGGCACGATCGACGAGAACGCCGCTTCCAGGGCGGCGGTGCCGGAGCCGGCAAGCAGCACCGAGGTGTGCCGCTCGTCGCCGCCGGCGATCCGTGTGGCCTTCTCGCGCACACGGCGGATCAGGGCCGCGGCCTCGGGCTCGCGGTGGCACTGGTCGGGGGAGGCCATGGCGGCGCGTACGTCGTCGTGGACGTTGACCGGGCCGGGGTTGAGCAGCACCAGACGGTCGGACGGCTGGGCGGGGGCGGGCGAAGGCATACCGGAATCTCCTACGTGGCGAAGCGGAACAGGGGAAGCGGAACAGGGGAAGAGGGAAGGGGGCGAAGCGGGCACCGGGGCGAGTGGGTGTCAGGCACGCAGAGCCACGGCCGGCGGCCGGGCGATGAGCGTGTGCGCCAGATCGCCGGGCCAGGCGGACATCGGCCAGAACAGATGCCGCAGTCCGGCCGCCTGCCGGTCGCCGCGCATGATGACGCACTCGGCGCCGCGCCGGGCGTGTGCGACGAGGGAGTCGACCTTGCCGCGCATGGCGTCGCTGGTGTCCCAGGGCGCGGTCTCCCACAGCAGGTCGTGGGCGGGGGCGGGGTCGTCGGGGTCGATCCGCGCAAGCACCGGGCCGTCCCTGTCGTCGCCGGTGAGGATGCCTGGTACGTCGGTGAGCGTCACGATGCGGACCGGGCCGAGCGCGTCGTCCACGAACAGACCGGGCACCTGGTCGCTGCCGAAGATCCGCAGCCGTCCGTGCTGCGTGAGGATGCAGTCGCCGGAGAGCACCGGCAGCACACCCGCGGCGAGCATCCGCCGCACCACGGTCAGGTCGGCCACCGGGTGCGGAGCCGTGTCCGTGCACACCGCCGCGACCTGCAGCGGCATCGCCCTCACGCCGAGCGAGCGGAAGGCGCCCACCCAGGCCCACTTCACGGCGAACGTGGCGTGGGTCAGCCCCAGCGTCGCGAAGCCGTCGACGTCGGCGAGGTCCCGTACGGCACCGTGCCCGAGCGCCCCGCCGCCGGAGACGAAGACCACCCGTCCCGGAAAGGTGTCCACCAGGTCGGCGACGAGCCGGGCGAAGTCCCGTACGGCGGCGTGGTCGAGGTGGTCATCGGTGCGCTTGTCGGAGACGAGGCTGCCGCCGACCTTGACCACGAGGGTCCGCGGTTCACCGGACGCGAGCTCGGGCGCCGGACGGTCGTACGGGCTCATCGGGCGTCCGCCGCGAGAGACGAGACGCCGGAGACGACCCGGTCCACGACCGTGTCGAGCGGCTGGCCGGCGTCGAGGACCTGCCAGCCGTAGCGCTGGGCCCAGCCGTCGAGCACGGCCTGAATGTGCTTCTGGTGGAGCAGAAAGCTCTCCCGGGAGCAGGAGTCGTCCATTCCGCACTCGTACGGGACCACGTCACGCCCGGCCTTGCGCTCCCAGGCCTCGGCGGGCTCGACGCGCAGATAGAGGGTCTCGCCGAGCGGCAGCCGCGAGACGACGGTCTCGGCCCACTGGCGGTCGAGACCGTAGACGATCTCGCTGGCCGCGTGCTTCATCCAGTACCCGTCGAGCAGCGTGATGTCCTCGGCGGGCGCGGGGCCGGCCGAGCGGCCCAGAAGCGCGTGCGAGATGGACCACATCAGAAACAGGAACCGGGTGGTGGGCGGCATTTCGGCGACGCAGTGCCGGGTGTCGGGCACATCCGGCTTCATGAACCGCGTGGCCGGATAGGCGGGGTTGTCGACGATGTCCCAGCGGTCCACCCGCGCGATGCTGAGCCCCTGGTCGGTGAGACGCCGGGTGGCCCGCTGCGAGACGGTGGACTTGCCCGCTCCGTCGGTGCCCACGAGAGAGACGATCATGCCGGTGTGCCCGCTTCCGCCCGCGGGCCCGCCGGCAGCAGCCCGGCCACCAGGGACCAGAGCACGGCGGGCGTGGCGAAGGTCTGCTGGCTGAGCCGGTCGTCCGGGATCTCGATGCCGTAGGTCTCCTCCAGACAGACCACGAGCTCCACGACGGCGATGGAGTCGAGGCCGAGGGCGAACAGGTCGTCGTCGGGGAGCATGCTGCGGCCGAAGTCCACGTGGCGGGCCACGAGGGCCTCGAACCGGCTGTCCCAAGGTGTGCTCATGAGTCGTTTCCGATCTCGAAAGTGGATGCTCGAAGGAAGGGGGACACGGGGCGGAGCGCCGAGGGCGTCACTCGTGCGGCACGTTCGAGCGGCCGCTGCCCGCCTTGCGGCCGGTGTCGAAGAGCCGCTCGAGGAAGCCGAGCGCCCAGGTGCCGACCTGGCCGTCGAGGGTGCCGTACTGGTCGAGGTAGCCGGTGTCCCGCGGGCGCAGTGCGTCGAGGACGTCCGTCGGCACCGCTTCGGGGTACAGACGTGCCGTGAAGTGCAGAGAGTAATAGGCGATGGAGCCCGCTCCGTACTCGCCGACGCGGGCGCGGAAGGCTTCCCACTGCGCGGGGCGGAACCCCGCGGCGACCAGGGCGATGTCGAGGAACTTGCTGATCTGCAGATCGACGCTGTCCTCGATGAACCGCAGGCTCGTGGCCTCCTTGTGCAGATGGGAGCACAGGTCGAGGAGCCGGTCCAGCGGGTCGGGCACCCAGGTGGACGCGCCGCACAGGCGGACCGGGTCGGCGCGGACGAGGAGATCGGCGGCCGGGGCCGTGACACCGGACTTCTTCTGGAAGATGTCGTGGCACAGATCGACGTTGAACTCGGGCAGGTCGGGGCGGTGGCCGGCCTTGACGTAGGGCAGCTGGTTGCTGAGGTTCACCTTCCAGAAGATCTGCGTCTTGCGGCTGAACGGCTTCACCTGCTCGCTGTCCTCGGCCAGTTGGCCCTGGGTGTAGCCGAGCCGCTCGAGGACCTCGTGGGCCCGGGGCGCGTCGTCCCGGGCGACCAGCAGATCGAGGTCGTTGATCTTGCGGACGGCCGGGTCCCCGTACGCCGTCTCGGCCAGCGAGAAGCCCTTGCGTACCGCATGCCGGATGCCCGCCTGCGACAGTTCACCGAAGAGCCGGCCGAACTCGTCGGCGAGCGCGAGGTTGCGGTGGCGGTTTCCGACGTACGCGGTGGTGAACACCCAGCCGTACGGGAAGCCCTTCTGCCCGTCCGCGGCGCGGTCGATGCGGTACGTGAACACGTGCCGGCCCACCAGCGGCAGCAGCTTGTGCCGTGCCGCGGCGTCCAGGAACGCGCCCCAGTCGAGGTGCTCGTCCGCGGCGAGCGCCCGCACCTGTGCGAGCCGGGCGGGGTCGAGTTCCAGACGGGCCAGTTGCAGCAGCAGCCGGGCGTGCGGGGGCAGTCCGGTCGCCTCTGTTGCCGCGTCGGTGCGGACCGGCTGCTCCGGAGCGATGGTCATGATGTTCCTTCCTGGTCGACGGCCGCCCGCAGCGCGCGGTGGTCGACCTTTCCGTTGGGGGTCAGCGGCAGGTCCTCCCACTGCCGCCAGCGGCGCGGGACCATGGCGGCGGGCACGGACGCGCGCAGGGTCTCCTGCAGCTCCTCGCTGCCGGCCGGCGAGCGCAGGGCGTAGTGGGCGACCAGCTCGCTGCGTTCGCCGGTCCCGGCCACCGTGACGGCGCAGGCCCGGACCGCGGGGAGGCGGCTGAGCACGGCCTCGATCTCGTCGAGTTCCATGCGGACGCCGGCGACCTTGACCTGGCGGTCGCTGCGGCCCAGGTAGTGCACGAGCCCGTTCTCGAACCGGGCGAGGTCCCCGGTGCGGTAGAGCCGTCCGGTCGCCGATTCCGGGTCGAAGGGGTCGGCGAAGAAGGCCCGGTCGGTGGTCTCCTGGTCGTTGAGGTAGCCGAGGCCCACGCCGGTGCCGCCGACGAACAGCTCGCCGGTCTCGCCGGGTTCGGCGGCGCGCCAGCCCGCGTCGCCCTCGTCCACCAGGAGGTAGAGCGAGGTGTTCGCGATGGGGGCGCCGACCGGCAGCCGAGGCCGCGAGGTGTCCTCGCGGGTCACCGTGTGATGGGTGACGTCGTCCGAGCACTCGGTGGGGCCGTAGGCGTTGACGAGGACGGTGCGCGGCAGGGCGTCCAGGGTGCGGGCCGCCACCGCCGGACGCAGCTCCTCGCCGGTGGAGATCAGGCAGCGCAAGTCCGAGAAGGCCTCGCCGCCGCGGCGCAGCGTCTCGTCGACGATCCAGCCCACGACGGTCGGCACCAGTTCGACGACCGTCGCCCCGGCGGACCGGAGGGCGTTGACGAGGCGGCGCGGGAAGCGCAGCGTCTCGTCGCGTACGACGACCAGACGGCCGCCGGCCATCAGCGGGCAGAGCATCTGCCAGACCGAGATGTCGAAGACGAGCGGCGCCGTGAAGGCGACCACGTCGTCGGCCGTGATCGAGAGGTCCTCGATCTTGGCGCGGAGGTGGTTGACCATGCCCTGGTGCTCGACCGTGGCGCCCTTGGGGCGTCCGGTCGTGCCCGAGGTGAAGATCGTGTAGCGGGCCTCCAGGGACCGGTCCGCCATGGTGCGCGGCGGCGGAGTGCCGCTGCCCGTCGAGGCCGGCAGTTCGAGGAGCTTGACCTGCTCGGCCAGGGCCGCGCGCACGGCGTCCTCGCCACCCGGCTCCCGCGCGTCGTACAGGAACCGAACGGCACGGCTGCGGCCGAGCACATCGCGCACCCGGTCGTGCGGCCACCGCGGATCGACGGGCAGATACGAGGCGCCCAGGCTCTCGAGCGCCAGGAACGCGGCAGGGATGTCAGCGCTGCGCGGTCCGCACACGGCCACGGTGTCCCCGGCACCGACGCCCTGCGCGGCCAGGGCCTCGCGGAGCTCGCCGATGCGGCACAGCAGTGCGCGGTACGTCAGCTGTGTCTCACCGTCGACCACGGCCACCCGGTCGGGTGCGCTCTCCGCGTGCCCTACGACGTGGTCGAGGACGCCGGTGGTCAGGTCGGCCTCGGCGGTCCTGCGCAGGGCGCGGGCCGGTGCCCGTTCCACCGTGCCCGCCACGAGCGGCAGCCGGGCCCGGCTCATCGGTCACCGTCCGCGGGGGCACGATGGCGTTCGACGTCGTGGAAGAAGCCGTCCACGACGGTGACGTCGCCCGCCGAGCGCGCCAGCGCCGCCACGTGCTCGCCGACCGAGAGGTCGAGGACGCCGAGGCCGAATGGGGAGAAGACCACGGTCCGGTCGGTCGGCACCTTCACCTCGCCGTTCAGTACGTCGGCCAGGGTGCCGGCGATGAACTCCCGGCCTCCGGTGGCCTGCTCGGCCAGATGCACCGAGGTGTCGGCCTTCAGGACGTGCTCGACGTCGTCGACGACGTTGAAGCTGTCGAGGATCACCTCGGTGCCCAGGTCGCGCAGCGAGACGTGCAGAACGAGCGGCCGGTGGGCGAACACGTCGGGGTCGGCCAGGTGCGGGGTGGCCGCGGTGGTGGCGAGCACGACCACGTCACAGGCGCGGATCAGATCCTCCGCCGAGTCGTGGACCCGTACGGAGGTGCCCTGCGAGGTCTGCCGCAGATGACCGGCGAAGGCGTCGGCGTACGCGGCGGACAGGTCGAAGACCCCGTACTCCTCGGGCCGCCAGTCGAGCGCCGAGAGGTACTCGTGCAGGTACCGCGCGACGAGACCCGTGCCGATGAAGCCGATCCGGCGCGGGGCGGGGCGGTCGGCGCCGAGGGTGCGCGCGGCCAGAGCGGCCGAGGCCGCGGTGCGCACCGCGCTGATGATCGAGCTCTCCAGGCACGCGTACGGGTAGCCCGTCTGCGGGTCGTTGAGGATCAGGACCGCCGAGGCGCGCGGGATGCCGCGCTCCAGGTTCGTCGGGAAGCTCGCGATCCACTTGATGCCGTCCACCGGGCGCTCGCCGCCGACGGAGGCGGGCAGCGCGATGATGCGGGACGTGGGGCGGTCGGGGAAACGCAGGAAGTACGACGGCGGATTGACGGTCTGCCGGGTGCCGTGGAGCAGATAACTCTGCTCCACGAGGTCGATCACGTCCCGCTGCCTGCCGCGCAGCGCGCGGTGGACCGCCGCTCCCGTGACGACCGAGAAGTCCGGTATCGCTGCCTCAGTGCTCACAGTTGCTCCAAGAGTTCGAGCGGGGCACGGCCGTAGTGCTCGGCCACCCACGCGTCGTGGTAGATCGAGTCGATGTAGCGCTCGCCGAGGTCGGGGGCGATCGCGACGGCGATGTGCGAGGGACCCAGACCACGCCCGCCGAGCCACCGGGCCGCAGCGCTCACGACGGTTCCCGTGGACCCGCCGAACAGCAAGCCCTTGGACGCGAGCCGCCGGCACATCCCCACGGCCTCCGTCTCGGGGACCCGGACGACCTCGTCGAGGAGCGCCTCGTCGATCAGCGGCATGAGTGTGCTCGCGCCGAGTCCGGGGATGTGGCGCGGACCCGGGGTGCCGGAGAAGTTGACGGAGCCCTCGGTGTCGACACCGATGATGCGTACGGCGGGCCGGTGCTCGCGGAAGTAGCGCGCACAGCCCATCAGGGTGCCGCCGGTTCCCGTACCGATGAAGAGCGTGTCCAGGGCGGGGAACCGCTTGGCGATGTGGGCGGCGGTGTTCTCGTAGTGCGAGATCCAGTTGGCCGGGTTCTCGTATTGGTTCAGCCAGACGTACGAGGGGTCCTCGGCGCACTTTCTGCGCACGTACTCCTTGCGGGCGGCCAGATAGCTGCCCTCCGCGTCGGGTTCGTCCACGGTGATCACCTCGGCGCCGAGCGCCCTGATCAGCCGGGCCGTCGAAGGATTGCACTTGGGGTCGGTGACACAGACGAACCTGAGCCCCTTGGCCGCGGCCACGACCGCGAGCGCGACGCCGAGATTGCCGGAGGACGACTCGATCAGCGTGGAGCCGGCGTGGAGGACGCCGTCCCGCTGTGCGGCGGCCACCATCCATACGGCGGGCCGCATCTTGACCGAGCCCGCGAAGTTGAAGCCCTCGCACTTGAGGTACAGGGGGGTGCCGAGCAGATCGCGCAGATCCACGTACACCTCGGTGTCGAGGAGCTCATGAGCCCCGGATATGACGGTCATGGGCGCTGGTCACCTCCTCCCGGTACGCGCGTGACCAGGGCTCACGCGGCGTCGAGCTTCTGCCAGTCGGTCATGCGCTGCAGGTCGAAGATGTCGCGCACGGAGGCGATCCGCGGCTCCAGGGAGGTGGTGTCGCCGTCGGCGTAGATCGTGCGGTAGGACTCCCGCAGCGCGGTCAGGGCGGCGCGCATGCCCTGGTTCGCGTAGATGACCGCCGAGACGCCCGCCTTCCGGATGTCGTCGACGTGCCAGTCCGGGTAGGTGGTCGGCACGATCACCACCGGGGCGCGGTTGTCCCAGCGGTCGAGGAACTCGACCACCTGGTCCTTGGTGGACTTCTTCGAGTGGATGAGGACGGCGTCCGCGCCGGCCAGGGCGTATGCCTTGCAGCGGGCGATCGCCTGGTCGACGTCCTGGCCGCTGATCAGAGCCTCGGTACGGGCGATGACGAAGAACTCGTCGCTGCTCTGGGCGTTCTTGGCGACCTCGATCTTGCGGGTGAAGGCGAGGGTGTCGAGGAGGGTCTGGTCGCCTGCCGCGAAGCTGTTCATCTTCGGGAAGAGCTTGTCCTCCATGCAGACGGCGGTGATTCCGGCGCCCTCGAACTCGTGGACCATGTGCGCCACGTTGTAGTTGCCGCCGTAGCCGGTGTCGCAGTCGGCGACCACCGGGATGTCGAGCGCCTTCTGGATGTTGGCGGCCGCCTCCAGGTACTCCGTCATGCTCAGGATGCTCGCGTCGGGCAGGCAGCGGGACGCGGACACCTCGAAGCTGGAGGACCACACCGCCTGGAACCCCGCCTCCTGGGCGAGTACGCCGCTGAGCGCGTGATGCGCGCCGGCGACACGGACCAGGCCGTGCTCCTCGAGGGTGGACCGGAACGACGGGTAGCTGCGCTGAAGCATGTCAGCCTCTCTGGGGATGATTGACAAGGGTGGCATGTAGATGCCCGAGTAGCGGCAATCCTTCTCGACCGCATCTCCTGCGAGACACCATCGACATCTGCGTGAACGCCTTGTGCGTTAGGGGTTTGCCGCGCCGTTGTGCGCAGAAGCGAGCGTAGATCAGCTTTGGCAATCGAGTCAAACAGTCTGGCAATCTCTTGCCAAGGCGAGTCAATCAATGCAAGATCGTGGTCGTCTCATCGCGCAAGCGGCCCCCAGCAGAACGGACAGCGAGCAATGACAGACCGAGCACGCATCGTCGTACTCGATCCGGTTGACCCGGGCGCCCTGGCCGCCCTCGCCGAACACCACGAGGTCGTGGAAAGGATCCATCCGGACCCGGCCGAACTGCAGGCCCTGGCCGCGGACGCCGATGCCCTCGTCGTGCGCAGCGGCGTGCGTATCACCGGCGATGTCATACGGGCCGGACGGAACCTGAGGGTCATCGCGCGAGCGGGTTCCGGGATCGACAACATCGACGTGACCGCCGCCCGTACGGCGGGAGTCCAGGTGTTCAACGTCCCCGGAGCGTCCGCCGGAGCGGTCGCCGAACTCGCCGTCGGGCTGATGCTCGCCGTCACGCGCAACATCGCACTGGCCGACCGGCAGATCCGCGACGGCGTCTGGGACAAGCCGAACCTCAAGGGCCCCGGTCTCGAAGGCCGTGTCCTCGGCGTGGTCGGACAGGGGCCCATCGGCTCCCGGATCGCCGCACTCGGCCAGGGCTTCGGCATGCGGGTGCTCGCCGCCCTCGCCCGGCCCTCGGCCGAGCGCGACCGTGAGCTGCGCGAACGCGGCGTCGAACGCGTCGGACTCGAAGACCTGCTGCGCACCTGTGACATGGTCTGCCTGGCCGTACCGCTCACCGAGCAGACCCGCGGTCTGGTCGGCGCAGAGCAACTGGCGCTGCTCGGCCCGGACTCCTACCTGGTCGACGTCTCCCGTGGCGGCGTCGTCGACGAGGCCGCCCTGGTGCGCGCGCTGCGCGAGCGGACCATCGCCGGGGCAGGGCTCGACGTGCACGGCCAGGAGAGCGGACGGCCCGAACTCGCCGGCCTCGACAACGTCGTGCTCACGCCGCACATCGGCGCCACCACCACAGACGCGCAGGTCAAGGTCGGCCGGCTCCTCGTCGACGAGCTCACCGCCGCCCTGGCCGGCGGGTCGGCAAGCACGCGGGTGTGCTGAACATGAGCGAGACGACGAACGCCGTGTTCGCCGCGGTGCCGGACGATGTGATGCCGGCCCAGGGGGCGCCGGTCGAGGGCACCCAGGTCGACGCGGGACAAGCCGACGCCGTGCGGTCCGACGCGGGGGCCGACGACGCCCCGGGGCCAAGCGCCGCAACCCCGCGCAGCATGCGCGCCGCCGTCCTCACCGGAGTCGAGACCATCGACCACCGGCGGATCGCCGCCCCCGTGCCGGGCCCCGGCGACCTGCTCGTCCGCGTCCGGGCGACCGGCATCTGCGGTTCCGACCTCGCGGCCTGGCGCGGCACCCACCCGTACAAGACGGCACCCGCCGTCCTCGGCCACGAGTTCTCCGGGGTCGTCGAACACGTCGGCGCGCAGGTCAGCGGCTTCGAGCCCGGCGACCTGGTGTGCTCGGCGGCCTTCTCGCACTGTGACGCGTGCCCCGACTGCCTGCGCGGTGCGGGCCATCTGTGCGCGCACAAGGAGAACCTCAGCCACCTGGACTGGACCGGTTCCTTCGCCGAACTCGTCGTCCTGCGCCCGAACATGACGCACCGGCTGCCCGCCGGGCTCGACCCGGTGGCGGGCGCGCTCGTGGAACCGCTGTCCATCGCTCGGCACGCCATGCGCCGCACCGGTCACGGCGAGGGCCGCAGCGTCCTCGTGCTCGGCTCCGGCACGATCGGTCTGGGCTGTCTGATCGCCGCGAAGCGTCTCGGTTACGGGACGGTGGCCTGCGTCGACCTCGGCCCGGCGAAGGGCGGGGCGGCCCGCCGCGCGGGCGCCGACAGCTATGTGGACGCCGCCGCCACGGACCCGGCCGAGGCCGCTCTGCAGGCCCTGGGCGGACCGGCCGACGTCGTGGTGATCGCGGCCGGGTACCCGGGCGTCACCGACCAGGCGCTCAAGACGGTACGGCCCGGCGGTGACGTCGTGGTGGTCAGCTACTTCGCGGACCGCCACCCCGTCGACCTCAACACCCTGGTCGGCCGTGAGGTGACCGTGCACGGCTCGGCGCTGTCGACGGCCCAGGACTTCGCCGACGTCATCGCCTGGCTCGCGGCCGGCGAGATCGACCCGCTGCCGCTGGCCACCGACCACTTCCCGCTGTCCCGCACGGACGCGGCTCTGCGCCGCATGGCCGACCCGTCCACGCCCACCGGAAAGATCGTGCTCCACCCGGACCCGGCACACCTCGAGAACGGAGCGAAGAACCGATGAGCACCCCCACGAGCGCCCCTGCGGGGGCGGCCACCCCGGGCGCCGGTCTGCGGACGGCGATCATCGGTGGCACCGGATACGCCGGCGGAGAGCTCAGCCGGCTGCTGCTCGACCACCCCGCGGTGGCCGACATCGTCCCCACCGCTCGCGGCGGCGAGGACTTCGAACGCGTCCACCCCAACCTCCTCGGCAGCGGCCTGGCGTTCACCGGCGTCGACACGGTGCTCGACAAGGCGGGCGAGTTCGACGTCGTGTTCCTGTGCACCCCGTCCGGTGAGGCCATGCGCCTCGCGCCCCGACTGCTGGCGGCCGGCACACGCGTGATCGACCTCAGCGCCGACTTCCGCTTCGCCGACCCGAAGGCGTACGAGACGGCTTACGGTGCGCCGCACACCGCACCGGACCTGCTGCCCGAAGCGGTCTACGGTGTCACCGAGTTCCACCGTGAACGGATCGCCCGCGCCCGCCTGGTGGCCAACCCCGGCTGCTATGTCATCACCGCGCTGCTCGGCCTCGACCCGCTGCTGCGCTCCGGTCTCGCCGAGCCGTCCGCACCGCTGCACATCGCCGCGACCAACGGCACTACGGGCGCGGGCGTCAAGCCGCGCACCGAGATCCTGCACGCGGAGGTCTTCGGATCGATGCTGCCGTACAGCCTCCAGGGCCACCGGCACGCGCCCGAGTTGGAGACCCATCTGGCGGACGCGGCCGGCGGGCCGGTCACCGTGGACCTGAGCACGGCCCACGGCAACTTCGCCCGGGGGATCTACATCCAGGCGAGCGTGCGCATCAGGCACGAGTCGCGCGAGCGCGTATCGCGTGCGCTGCTGCTCGACCGGTACCGCGAGCGGTACGGGGCCGGCAAGGACGGCGAGTTCTTCGTCCGGATCAACGACCAGGGCGCGGAAGGCGGTCCGACCGACAAGGACTACCGCCGCTACCCGAGCCTCGCCGGCGTCACCGGCTCCAACTTCTGCCACATCGGCGTCGACCACGACCCCCGCCGCGGCGTCGCCAAGGTCGTCGCCGTCACCGACAACCTCGTCAAGGGCGCGGCCGGTTCGGCGATTCAGAACATGAACGTGATGCTCGGCCTCGACGAGACCACCGGACTGCGCACCCATGGCCTGTGACACTCTGTCCGCGGCCGACCCGTCCGCGGCCGACCCGTCCGCGGCCGACCCGTTCGCGGACGTCCCGCGCCTGAGCCGGCGCGCCGTGGCCCCGGGGGAGCGCTGGATCTACTCGGCGGGCTTCAACGTGGACCCCGAGCTCAAAAGTACGGGCCGTATCGACACCGAAGTGCCCGAACTGGCCCGGCTCCGCGCCGCGGGCGCCCGTGTCGCGGTCCTGTCCCATCAGGGCAGCCACCGCGACCAAAGCGCCGGCTCTCTCGCGCACGTCGCGGCGTATCTCGGCCGTCAGCTGGGCGGTCCGGTGGGCTACTGCCCGGACAACGCCGGCGACGAGGCCGCCGAGACGGCGGCCCGGATGCGGCCGGGCGGCATCGTGGTGTTCGGCAACACCCGCCGGCACCCGGGTGAGGAGCAGGGCGCTCCCGCTCTGGCCCGCCGATTCGCCGGGCTCGGCGAACGGGTCGCGGTGGGCGGGTTCTCCAAGGCGCACCGCGCGCACGCCTCCAACACCGGACTCATCGGCCTGCTTCCGGGATACGCGACGGACAGCCTGATGTCCGAGGCCGCGTTCCTCGGCCCATGGGCCCGCACCGCGCCCGGCCGCCGCTCGGCCGCGCTGCTCGGCGGCCGCAAGCCGGAGAAGACCCTGGTCGGCCTCGCCCACGCGGTGGACGGCCACGACCTGGTCATCCCGGGCGGCGTCGTCCTCAACACCCTTCTGCGCGCGCTCGGTCACGACATCGGCGACTCGGAACTCGGCAGCAGACCCGACGCCTGCCTCACGGCCGCTCGCCGCGCACTGGACCGTACGGACGCGGCCGGGCTGCACATCCCCGAGACCGTGTGGGTGGCGCCGGCCGGTGCGGGCGTCGGCGCGCCGGCCCGGCCCGTCGCCCCGGCCGACGGAGTGCCACCGGGGTACGCCATCGTCGACTTCACGGTGCGTCCCTGGGCTCTGGACCGGCTCGCTGCCTCGGACAGCGCCGTACTCGCCGGCACGCCTTGCCGCTACCTGGACGGCCACCGGCGCGCGGCCGACGCCCTGCTCGCCGCGCTGCCCGACGGCGGTCGCTCGCTGCTGCTCGGCGGGGACACAGTCGCCGAACTCCCGTGGAGCGGACCGACGTCCACGGGCGGCGGCTCCGCCCTGGAACTGCTGGCCACCGGGACGTGCGCCGTGTTCGAAGCACTCCGGGCGCAGGCCATGGGCGCGGCAGCCGGTCCGTAGGCGGTGTCCGCAGACCGTCCGAACAGCCCACTTCCCTTCCCTGTTCCTTGCCCACGACCTTTGAGGAATCGACGATGAAGCTGGACCCGGCTCTGCCCACCCGCGTGGAGTTCGGCCGCGGTGGCCTCGACCGCATCGGCCCCCTGGCCCGCGACCACGGCAGTCACGCCCTGGTGGTCACCGGCCGGACCGCGGCGCGCACCCACGGCTTTCTGGCCCGTGCGCTCGACTCCCTGCACGCCGCGGGACTGCGGGCCACACTCTACGAAGCGGTGTCGGCCAATCCGCGCTCCGACGAGGTCGACGAGGGCGCGGCGCTGGCCCGGCACACCGGCTGTGACGTCGTCGTGGCGATCGGCGGCGGCAGCGCGCTCGACGCCGCCAAGTGCATGGCCGTGACGGCCCGCTCGGGCGGCAGCGTGCGCGACCTCGTCGGGGTGACCCTCGACAGCGGCACCCCAGTGCTTCCGCTCCTCGCGGTGCCCACGACGGCGGGAAGCGGCTCGGAGGTCACCAAGGGCGCGATCATCACCGACACCGTGCGGGGCTTCCGCTCCGGTGTGCGAGGCGAGGCCCTGTTCCCGAAGGTGGCCGTGGTGGACCCGGACCTGGTGGCCACCCTGCCGCGCGGGGTGCTCGCCGAGACCGCGTTCGACGCGTTCGCGCACGCCGTGGAGGGCTGTGTGTCACGGCAGGCCACAGCGGCCAGCCGGGACCGCGCCCACCAGGCGGTCGAGCTGATCACGGAGAGCCTGCCGCCCCTGCTCAAGGGCGAGGACTCGCCCGCGGCACGGGAAGCGCTGTCCCGCGCGGCCGTGCTCGGCGGTCTCAACGTGGCCACCGCCAGCACCTGTCTGCCGCACCGGCTGCAGCAGGCGATGGGCTCGCTGCGGGGCCTCGGCATCTCGCACGGCCGGGGGCTCGCGGTGATTTACCCGAGCTGGCTGCGGCACACCGAACCGCTGGCCGCCGAGGAGTTCGCCGCCGTCGCCGAACGGCTCGGCGGCGGCACGATCCACGAGGCGACCCAGCGGCTGCTCGAATCGGCGGGGCTCGGCTCGAGGCTGCGCGACTGGGGTGTGGACAAGCAGGACCTCGACGCGCTCGTCCAGGGGGTCAGCGGCAATCTCGCCAACGACCCGGCACCGGACATCGATGCGGCGTATCTGCATGCCCTGTACGCCGAGTCGTTCTGACCGGACGCCAGGGCTCCCCGGGCGCTTCGGGGGCCGGTCCGGGCGCCTCAGCCCGTGAGTGCCACAGCGGCCGGCACTTCCGGCACCGCCGGCGGCTGCCAGTCGCGCCACTGCTCCCACCAGCAGTTCCCCCGCTCGACGAGGGACACGACCTCGTCGGCGGTGGCGCGCACGGCCTCGGCCTCACCGGGCGCGAAGCCGCTCTGGCGGACCCGCTCTTCGAAGTGGTCCACGTCCTTCCAGGTGTAGCCGGAACCGTCGGCCGCGATCACCAGGTCGAGCTCCTGGTCGAGGGTGTCGAAGCCGAGCTCCGTACGCCGCATCGGGTGCTGGAAGTTCACGTACCAGTCCGCGAGCCTTCCGTCCCGCCAACGGGCCCAGACAGCATAACCGTCCCCCGCACGCTGCAATTGGAGTACGCCTTCGGACTGCCAGAAGTGGTCGAAACGCACCCAGGGGTGCAGCCCCCATGTGAAGGAGCCGCCGCCGAAGGTCAGCGGGGTGCCTTGCGCGAGATACGCGGCCAGCGTGACGCCGTCGTCAGCGACCACTCGCAGGGGATACGACAACCACTCACGTCCGTCCAGGATTTCGCGCCGGACGATGACCTGACCTGGGGCAAAGCGAGGCTCCATAGCCACCCACCCTAGCCGTCGGCCGAACACGGCCCGGCACCGCCCACCGCACAGCCACCAACAGAAAGCACTAACGAAGGGACCCGAAATGCCCAAGGAGATCGAGCGCAAGTTCCTCGTCGCCGCCAATCGCGTGCCGAGCAGCGGAGGAACACGCATTCTGCAGGGATATCTGGCCGTCGCGCCCGACGGCGGAGAGGTGCGCCTGCGCCAGTACGGCACCGCCTGCACCCTGACCACCAAGTTGGGCTCCGGCCTCGTCCGCGAGGAGTGGGAGATCGAGCTGTCCACCGAGGACTTCCGTGCCATGTGGCCCGAGACGGAGGGCGCCCGGGTCGTCAAGACACGCCATCCCGTACGGCTGGACGGTCAGGGAGTCCACGAGGCCGTACTGGACGTCTACGAGGGCGCGCTGGACGGACTGCGGGTCCTGGAAGTCGAGTTCACCAGCGCTGAGCAGGCGCTGCGGTTCGAGCCACCCGCCTGGTTCGGCATGGAGGTCACCGGGCGGAGCCAGTACGCCAACCGCAACCTGGCCCGCACGACGGCCGAGGAAGCTCTGCTCCTGATCCCGTCGGCGCCTGAGCTGCGCTTCGCGCCGCTCAGTTGAGGAGGCCTTGGTCCATGGCGATCGACAGCTGGCGAGATGCGGCCGCCTGGCTCTTGCCGAGAGCCGAGGCTTGCGGGCGTCGGCGCGGCGACGGTACGGGTGCGGACACGGAGCCTCGTACGGAAGCACGCGCTGAAGCCACCCCCGATGCTGCCGAAAGGGCCGTCGCACCGGTGAGATCGGCCGGCGCGTGGTCTCGGAGGCGGCGACAGGGAGCGCAAGGAGGCTGAGGGCCCGCAGGTGGCCACCGGCAGGGACAGTCCGGCGGGCCCCGGTGCCGTCGGCTGTCCGGTGGTTGTGCGAGCGGACCGCGCCCGAGTATGTCGCGGGGCCGTCGGGGCCGTCGTAAGCAGGGCGAGTACGAAGGAAGATCACTCCTCTGGCACGGCGAAGGCCGACGGCGCATCCCCGCTCCAGGGGGCGGGGCTCGCCGGTGACACAGGGGTCCCGCGGCCGGTGCCCAGAGTGGCGACGGCGGAACGGAAGACGGGCACGTTCTCGCTGGTCATCTCGTAGGCGATGATCTTGTGCCAGCTGGGGTCCCTCGCAGCCGAGGCTGAGCCGCGTTGGTCGGCACCCGAAGCCCCCGCGTTCGTCGGCGTCGACATGCACGGCAACGTCACCGGAGGCATGGTCCCCGACTCCGTCACCCGGGCCGTGAAGCGCATCAGCGCTCGCGCCGGGGTCCCGCTTGCCTGGACCGGCCACTCCCTCCGCATCGGCCTCGCCACGACCGCCCGCCGCAGGGGCAAGGACGCCGTGGCCATCGCCGACCAGGGCGGATGGGCCCGGCACTCCCGCTCCATGAACGGCTACTTCCAGCGGGTCGACGGCTGGGAGGACAACGCCACCGCCGGGCTCACCTGACCACCGGACGGCGACCAGGAGGCCGTCCGTGGCACGACCAGGGTCACGCCCCGCCGGCCCGGGAACCGTGAGGGTGACGGACCGCGGCGGAGAGGCCGCGGCGAAGCATCCAACAGGTGGTGGTCGTTGTGACGGCCCTGTGGCCGAGGGATGATTTCGGTCGCAGCCTGGTCGGCGGCCGTGCCTTGGTGATGTGGCCGAGTGCGTACAGTCCTCCCACGTGCCGTGGTGGTCCGTGGTCGAGTACCTGCAAGCGCAACTCGGCGTCGAGGACGCCGACAGCCACCATGGCGAAGCGGAGAGCCGCGTTGCGCTGGTCGAGCCGGACCAGTGCGGTGGCTGGCCCGACACGGTCCACGTCGTGGAAGGGTCCATCACCCGGCCGCTGGAGTGTGTCCGAGCTTTCGACGGTGTCGAGGCCGTGTTCCTCGCCGGTGCTCATCCGTCGACGGTCCAGGACGCCCTCACTCTGGCGCGAAACGCCCCCGCCCGTAGAGTCGTTCTGTTGTCGTCTCACGGGCCGGAGCACGAAGAGGCGAATCCGCCGGAGACCTGGTTCTGGCTGGCGATCGAGAAGGCGGTGGAGCACTCGGGCATCGCCTGGACGCACATCCGGCCGTCGGCTGTGATGGGTGCCGTCGTCGAGGGCACCTACCCGGCGACAGGGTCGGACTGGCCTGACACCATCCGCGCCGACGGGGTGGTCCGGGAGGCTTTCCTCGACCAGGGCCACTACCCCTTCATCCACGAGCAGGACCTCGCCGCCGTCGTGGCCGCGGCACTGATCAGCGACGATTACACCGGGACGCTCGTCGAGGCTGTGGGCCCGCCGCTGAGTACGCGTTCACGGATACAGAGCATCGCCACCGCTCTCGGCCGCGATATCGGCATGGTCGATCTGGCGGCGGACGAGAGCCGGGCGATGTGGCGCCGTCGTGGCTGGCCGGACGGCGCGATCGACGCGCCGCCAGCGGCCGTCCGTGCAGGACATCATCGGCCGCCCACTGCGCACTTACCCCTCCACTGTTCAAGGTCGTTGACACATGACGTCGCCCCGAACCGGAAATCTCAGTAGCAACTGGACCCGTCATGCCGCCGGTGATCACCTAAGGTCACCATCCGGCTGGTCTCCCCGGCAGGCCGATCACAGTTGAGCAGGCGCTCTCACTGAGACGCGCAGCAGTCAGGGCGACTCTCGGTCCGGCCGCGGATAGCCGATTTCGGATATGTCCTGGGCCAGGTCCGCCAGGGTGACCTCTGCGTTCAGCGACGAAACGAGTTCCTGGTCCAGCGGCCGCAGGGCATACACATTGTTCACTGCGGCCAGGTCCACAGGGACCTCGTAGTGGTCCTCGGCGAAGCACTGGATCGCTTCCGGAGAACGGTCGATCAGGAGATCGAACAGTCCAGTCGTCCCGTCAGGATCGGCGCGGCCCGCGGGAAAGTCGATCCTCCCGTGGCACCACTGATCGTCGGTCGCCCTCCGCCACAAACAGGCTGTTCCGACGGGCACGCCGTCCTCGTCGGTGAACGCCGGCTCCTCCACGAAGGGCCTGAAGACCTCAGGGACTTGGTCAATCACTCCTGGCCAAGGCTCGCCGTCGTTGCCATATGGGCTCATCGGCGACTCGTGGCTGAAGCTGCGGACATAGACCCCGGCTGCCGAGAACACTATGGAGTACTCGTCCCCTGCCCCGTTACGCATCGAGGCCATCTCCTCGCCTTCAGCCCAAGTAGTACCTGCTTTCCCAGTCCGGGCTCAGGATCGCGTCGAGCATCGCAAGCGATCGGCACAGGTCCCGAAGGTCAGCGATGGCGGGAAACTGGCGGGCTACGTCATGGACAGTCACGGGCTCATCCAACCGGATCCTCTGACATCAGCTCCGTCCCCGGTCGGACGTCCCGGTCAGTATCCGTTCCAGAGCCGGAGGGGCCCACCCCGCCGGGTCGCCGGAGCGAGGCCCGCGTAGGAGGCCAGGTGGGCGACGGTGGGGAAGCTGCTGCCGTCGCCGATGGTGGCCTCAAGACGGCAGTCGCGGAGGTGTGTCGGTGTTGTGTGGCAGCATCCACGGCATGACAAGTACAGGGACAGACCGCGGACTGGATTTGTTTCGAAAGGGCGACTTCCCCATATACACGCTGACCTTCGTGCGGGGTCTGCCCCCTGCGGAGCTGCTCACCCGCATGGGGGTGGATCCGGAGACCCTTGCGCTTCGCGACGCCGTAGACCTGGCAGACGACTTGGGTGACGAGCTTCTCGACGACGAGGAGCCCGTCGTCACCAGTGGCATCGACGGCTCGTGGACGTGGGCATGGGAGCAGGGCGGCGTGCATGGACTCGATGAGAGGATTTTGGGTCGCGTCTCCGTAGGCACGGAAGCCGTGGTGCTCCACTACAACGAGAAGCCGATGCACTGGTTGAAGTACGCGGTGGGCGGCGAGATCATCGTCGACTTCCACACCCTCCAGGCGATCGAACCGACCGGGCAGGACCCGGCAAGACTTGATGACGTCATGAGGCCCCTCGGGCTCATCCCTGGCCAGGTCGCGCCCCTGCACAGCGTCCTCGCACTGGTGGAGAACGCTTTTGACATCCGCCTGCGGCAACCCGACGACGTAGACGACGAGCGTTCGAGCGGCAGGTTGCTTCCCCTGCCGAGCTGAAAGCCTCAAGCGGCGGCCTTCAGCGCACCGGCGCTTGGGCGAGGTCATCGACGTTGGTGCAGGCGGCATCGAGCTGTCTGAGCAAGGCGATGGCCTGACGGCCCATGGCCTGCTCGACCTGCGGGGACTGGCGCGTCTGCGGGGCGCGCAGTGCGTCTCGGAGCCGCTCCGCTTCCGTCTCGATGCCGCGCTGGCGGCTGGCCTTCTTCAGCAGCGAACGCAGCTGGGTGCGGGTGAGCTTGGCCGCCTTCCGGCATTGTCGCTGCCGGCCGCACCGCCAAAGGCGAGCTGTACGTCCTGAAGGCGAGCTGTACGTCTTCGAGGAAAAGTCCGGACGACACAGCGCCAACAGTTGGGGCATGGAAGCCTGCCAGCTCGCCATCGACCTGGGCGCCGACGGCCTGGTCGCCGAACCAACTCCGGTGGCGGCACGACCTGCCAGGCCCTCATCCAGGCCAGCTGTATGAGCAGACCGGGTGCGCTGTCGAAGCCCTCGCCCTCCACGACGTAGGCCTCGTTCCACCACCGGATCGGCGCCGAGTAGACGGACACGTCCTTCACGTACAGGGCGACCCACCCGATGGCTTCCGGCGCTTTCTGGGGCCTGAACAGGGCATCAGGCACGCAGGGCACACGAGGGAAGTCCCTTCACGGCCCGGTGTCCCGCACTGGGTGACCGCTTCGTCAGTGGTGCGGGGTGCGCAGTAGGGAGTCGGGCAGGTAGGCGGACCGGATGCCCAGCTGCCATCCGTGCGCGAGGGAGGCGAGCGCGGCCACTGCGGCGGCCCCGACCGGCAGCAGGGTGCGGGGCGCCGGGCCGGGACCCACGCCCGCGCGGTGCTCCAGGAGCCTTTCGGCCAGGGCCTGCTCGAAGACGGGCTGGTCGTCGTCGAGCAGGACGCGCAGCAGCCGCTGGTCCGCGTCCAGGACGCCGGCCTCATCGAGCCGTTCGGCGGCGCGGGCCCGCGCTTCGGTGTCGGGCTTGGCCACCGGGACGTGGCCGGGAAAGGCGCCGGGATAACGCCCGTGCACGATGGTCAGGTATTCGCACAGCGCGTCCATCTCGGCGAGGTCGGCCCGGGTGGAGACCGACTCCCTCATCGAGTAGGGCACTCCGTCGCGGATGGCGGGAGCGTAGTCCTCGTGCAGCAGCGGGCCGATGACCCGGCTGCGCTCCCACACGAGGCCGCTGATCAGGCACAGGTTGAAGGCCTCGACCCAGGTCTGGGCGGTGGTGGCCGGGGACGTCGGTTCCCAGGTCTCTTCGTTGCGCATTTCTTCGCTGGTGAGCGTCTCGTCGAGGAGGGGGAGAGGAATCTTCCAGTCGCCGTCGGGGAAGCAGCCCAGGTCCAGCTCTCCAAGGGCGCACTCTGCCGCGGTGAGCAGAACCTCACGCGATCCAGTCGTGTCCAGCGCGGGATCTTCCAGGGTGCGTGCGGCGGCGAGGTCGAGGAGGTCGCCGCCCATTTCCCGCAGCCCCTGGCGCAGTGGACGGCCGTTGTGGCGCATGTCGGACCAGTGGTCGATGGCCCGGCGCATCCCGCGCTGGAGGGTGTCGTCCATCTGCTCTTCGGCGACGTCGTGGCGTGCCACGTCCTTGATCGTCATGCCCGCATCCTGTCAGCAGGCACTGACAGAGCAGGCACTTTCGTCAGCTCGTCACGGTCCTGGCCGGTCCTGGTGACGACGGCGATGCGCGGTGGACGGCTTCCGTGAAGTGGTGCTCCCGTCGGTGGTTCGCTTCTTTGAGGGCCCGAGAGCAGAACGGGCGTTCCTGAGGGCAGTCACCCGCTACGGCTTGCAGCGGTTCACGTCTTCCCTGACCTGGCCTGTTCTCTCCTTCCTTGATCACCTCGGATACTGATGTGCTGACGCATTGTCAGTGGCTCCTGCCAGCATGGGTGGTTGTGCGGGGGAGTGGCTATGAGGGGGAGGCTTGTATGCCTTTGGTGCGGTCGTACGTGCGCTCTGACGGGACACCGGTACGCAGTCATTGGCGGTGGGCTCCGGGCGCCAAACGGGAGACGATGATCTTCGGTGTGGTGGCGTTAGCCGTGGTGGGGCTGGGCAACGGCAACGTCTCGGCTGGGAGTGGGGAGACTCCGCGGCCGAAGACCACGGTCCAGTACCCGATCCGGTTCGACGACGTCCCCACCGCGCGGGCGCCACAGCCTCGGCCCACGGTGTCGTACCCGATCCGGTGGGAACGGTGACCCGGCGGCGGCGGCCGCCGGCGAGGCGGCGTACGAGGCGGCCCGGCCGGAGGCAGCAGCAGCGGGACGCGCAACTGGTCGTCTTCGCCGTGGCGGCGGCGGCCGGTATCGGGCTGGTGGTGATGGTGGTCAACTGGCTGCTGGCGCACTGGTGGGTGCTCGTCGTGGTCCTGGCGCTTGCTGTGCTGGCGGGCGCCGGCTGGTTCTACGACCGGCGGCAGCGGGCCCGGTGGGAGGCGGTGCGGGCGCAGGGCCTGCGGTACGGGCTGCCGCAGCTGGACGGGCTGCACCACACACGGTTCGAGGACGCGATACGGGACCTGATGCGGCGGGACGGCTGCCGGGACGCCCAGCGGGTCGGCGGACGTGGCGACCTGGGCGCGGACGTGAAGGCCACGGACCCGTTCGGGCGGCGCTGGGTGATCCAGTGCAAGCACCGCCGCAACGGTGCCCAGGGCTCGGCGGTGGGCACGCCGGACCTGCAGGTGCTCAACGGGACGGCCCGCCAGGTGCACGGCGCGGACGTCGCGGTGATCGTGACGAACGGCCGGGTGACCGGACCGGCGGTGACGTTCGCCAAGCAGCAGCGGCTGCACGTCGTCGACCGCCAGACGCTGGCCGTGTGGGCGTCCGGTTCACGTCCGCTGTGGGAGCTGCTGCGGGCGGTGCCACCTCCGCGCCGCCCGACGTCTTTGAGCTGAGGGCGCGGCTTGTTCGGCCTGTGGTGGGCTGGTGGCTTGACGGAAGTCATGGCTGGTCCTGACGACGCTCGTTGAAAGCGACCACTCCCTGCTCGAGGGTGCCCCCGGACCTGCTCGATGGGTCTGCCCACCCATGCGGCACCTGTCCTGTGTCCGGGCGGGCCTCTGTCCTGTGTCCGAGCGGGCCTCGTGGTTGTCGCCGGGCACTGTTGGACAAGCCGGACTGTCGGTCAGTCGAGGTCGGACATGTCGAGTACGAAGCGGTAGCGGACGTCGTTGCGCTCCAGGCGTTCGAGAGCCCTGTTCACCTGGGACGACGGCAGCAGTTCGATGTCGGCGGTGATGCCGTGTTCAGCGCAGAAGCGCAGCATGGCGGCGGTGGACGGGCGGCCGCCACTGCCGGCGGAGCTGAGCTTCTTGCGGCCGATGAGCAGGTCCATGGTTTCCACGGTGACCGGTCCGAGGTGGCCGAGGTGGCTGAGGGTGCCGTCCATGGCGACCACACGCAAGTAAGGAACCAGGTCGTGAGGGGCGGAGATGGTGTCGATGACCACATCGAACTGGTCGCGGACCGCTTCCATCTGCCTGGGGTCGGTGGACACGACGAACCCCTGCGCCCCCAGGCGGCGCGCTTCGTCAGCCTTGTCCAGGGCCCGGCTGATGACGGAGGTCGTGGCGCCGAGCGCGGTCGCCATCTTGACCGCGAGGTGCCCCAGGCCGCCCAGTCCGGCCACGGCGACGGTACTGCCTGGGCCCACTCCGAGCGCCTGCAGCGGCTCCCATACGGTGACGCCGGCGCAGAGCAGGGGGGCTGTGGCGGCCGCGTCGAGGCCCGCAGGGAGGTGGTAGGCGAACTGATTGCTCACGACGTACTCGCGTGAGTACCCGCCCAGCGTGGTCGACCCGTCCTGTCGGTCGGCTCCGCCGTAGGTCAGTGTCGGGAACTCACGGCAGAAGTTCTCCTGGCCGGCCTGGCACGTGCGGCACGTGCCGCACGAGTCGACGATGTTGCCGACGGCCACGGGATCGCCCGGGAAGAAGTCGGAAACCGCGCTGCCGACCTCGGTCACCACGCCTGTGAACTCATGCCCGGGTACCAGCACGCCGTTCGCGTCGCTCGTGTGCCCCTGCAGAGCGTGGAGGTCTGTGTGGCAGACGCCGCAGTACTCGACGCATACCGCGATGTCGTCCGGGCGCAGGTCCCGGCGCTCCAGCACCGCGCGGCGCAGAGTTCGCGTAGCGCTGTCCGCCTGCCATCCGGTCGTTGAACGCATCACCATCTCCTCAGACAGACTGTTCGGTCTGCCTAACGGTAGACACAGACGAGCCGAGAAACAAACAGACAAGTCTGTCTGTTAGAGTGTGGAGTATGCCTGACCAGCCATCCAGCAGCCGCGGAGCCGCGACGTATCAGCGCATCGTCGACGCCGCCACCCGGGAATTCGCCGAGTACGGCATCGCCGGCGCACGCATCGAGCGGATCATCGCCGCCGCACGCACCAACAAGGCGCAGCTCTACGGCTACTTCGGCAACAAGGAACAGCTCTTCGACGCGATCTTCTTCGCCTCACTGGAGCGGATCACCAATGTCGTCCCCATCGACGCCGAGGACCTCGCCGACTGGGCGGTGCGCCTCTACGACGAGTACCTCAGCCGCCCCGATCTGATCCGGCTCGCGACCTGGGCGCGCCTGGAGCGGCGCCCGACCGGGCATCTCGTGGCGGACCACGACCACTACGACGACCGCAAACTGCGCGCCATCGCCAAGGCGCAGGCCGCCGGGCGCATCAGACAGGGAGACCCCTTCGACGTGATGGCCATGGTCATCGCCATGTCCATGGCCTGGTCGCCGGTGAGCAACGTCTACGCCGCATCCGCCCAGGAGCCCGCGAGCGTGCACGACCAGCGGCGCACCCTGCTCCGAAACTGCGTGAGCCGCGCCGTCGCCCCGGACCGGGGAGCCTGAGCACACAAACGACGGATCGGTTCGACTTGCGCACCCCACGAGCGGGCGGCCCCGGCTTTCACCTGCGAGGCGCTCGCCTTCGCTCCCCACTCGGTTGAGAGGCGAAGCGAGTGGGGCGACGACGAGTGGGGCGACGAGTAGGTCCGGCCGATTCTGGAGATCCTCGTCAGGGAGCGGCTGTCACGGGTTGTGGTCGCGTCCGTCCCGCGGGGCGAAGGCTGCGAGGGCGTCGGCGTCGGTCGCGCGAGCGTGCAGGAAGTAGTCGGCCCACTCGGCGATTTCGGGGTAGGACGATTCTTGGCTGAGCTGGGTGACGGCGGCCTCGATGTCGAAGTTCGTGGTACGGAGTTCGATGCCCGGGCCCAGGAGGGCCCAATGGGCTCCGGTTCGTCCGTAGGGCATGCCGATGCTGCCGGGGTTGATCACGAGTCGGCCGTGGGCGAGGCGGACGAACGGCATGTGGGTGTGGCCGCAGACCACGGTGCGGATGTCGGTATCGAGTCCGTCGAAGACTTCCTTCCAGCGGTCGAGACGGGAGTCGACCAGAACGATCTCCTCGTCGTCGCCAGGGGTGGCATGGCAGAACAGCACGTTTCCCAAGCCGTTCACGGAAAGGCAGAGGGACCGGGGCAACGAGCCGAGAAGGTCGAGATGGTCGTCGCGAAGCTGTGTGGTTGCCCAGGGAGCGATCGGATCGGGGATCGTGTCGCGCTGCCCCCGGCGGTATTCGAGGAGTTCTCGGTCGGCGTTGCCGCTGATCCAGATGACGCGGTCGCCGAGGCCGGTCAGCAGGTCGAGAACCTGAGTCGGTTGTGGACCGGCGGTGATGTCGCCGGTGAGCACGATGTGGTCGGCGGTGCTGACGTCTGGTTCGGCGAGCACCGCCTCCAGAGCCGGCAGGACTCCGTGGATGTCGGACAGGACGGCTACTCGGTTCGGCATGGTCACACTGTGGGGAGAAGACAGCCGAGTGGTGAGATCTTTCGCCCGGCGCGTAGTCCAAGGGTTGGCCGTTCAGCGTGTGTGGTCGCCGGTTACGTGGTTCTTCCAGGGGGTTCCGGCCTGGCCCACGGTGGTCGCGTCGAAGCTTGCGCATGGACAGCACGGAGTCATCGGTAACGCTGGCGCCGCCGATGGTCTTGCCTCGCCGGCCCGCGGCCTCGTGGCCTTCGGGTGCGGTCTCGGACGTACTCGCGTTCCATGCCGGACAGCGCGGCCGGCACGGTGAAGACGATCGCCGCCAGGGTCGTGCGGACCCTGGAACTCCCCGGTGAGGAACTCCAGCGCGATGTCGCCGGCGCGCAGCTCCTCGGCGAGCGTGGCGAGGTCGATGCCGCGCCGAGGCGCTTGGCCGGTCACCGGCCGCTGAGGCCCCGCCGCCCGGAAATACCTGACGCCTGCGCGTATGCCTTCTTGCTACAAGTGAAGCCCTCGCGTGACGCTATGGGCTGACGAGCAGTCGTGCAGGGGTGGGCGTGTCGCAAGGTTGGAAGATCACGGTCATTGTGGTTGCGGCGGCCGGTGTCGTGTCGACACCGCTGGTCTGGCTGCTGGGCAGCCCTGATACCGGCCAGCTGGTCGGCGCCACGATGCAGGCCGCTACCGGCATCGCCGCCCTGGTCTGGGCGCTGCTGCAACGGCCGCCGGCCTCAGTTCCGGGCCCGGAGGACCTGGCCGTCGACACCGGGAATGCTGACGGAACTGACGGCGGCACGGCTCACACCGGTGTGCGGCGCCCAGGCGGTACGGGGACCGGGTCGGCGAAGGCAGAGCGGACAGGGAACGCTACCGCGCAGGGCCCCGGCAGCAGCGCCGGCACCGGCGTCGACTACAGCTGATCCCCAGGCCCGCAGCACTTCACGAGAGGGAGCACTTCCTGCCATGAGGAGCCGGAAGCACCGCTCCATGTCCGGCCCCGATGGAGCCGGGCCCGAACCGAGGGCCGTGTACCAACACAGCCGGTGCGAGCCGGCAGGTCGGCAACGACAACGACGCAAGGCGGATCAGCGCGGCGGCTCGGACGTGCCTCGCGCCTGGTCGCGGCCTACGACCACCAGGTATCCATCGCTCTCGGGGTCGAAGGTGGTGGACTGCACCGTGAGCCCAACGCTCCGCAACTGCGCCACGAGGTCCTCGTACCGGTAGGGCCAGATGGACAACCGCTCCGAGCAGGCTCGCACTGCCCCATCCGGCTCGATCTGGGCGACCACGATCTCGAGGAAGTGTTCCTGCTCCCAGCGCTGCTCGATCTGCCAGTAGTAGCTGACGACCGCATCGCGGTCGTTGCGGCGGATGAGTCGATCGCGGACGTCTACCCGTGAGCCGGCGGAGCGCACGAGCTCCCAGTTGCGTGAGTGGAGCACAAGGCGTCCGCCCGGATTCAGCAGCCGCGACATCGCTTCCAGTGCGGTCAGGCGCCCGGCTGCCCCCTCGGCGTGCCCGAGCGAGTTGCCGACGCAGAACACCAGATCGAACGTGGAGTCCTCCAGGTGGTCGGGCAGCTCGTCCCAGCTCGCGCGGAGGGCTCGAAGCGGGACACCCTGCTCGTCGGCGGCCTTCTCGGTCCGGCGAACCATCCCATCACTGGCGTCTGCGGCGACCACGTCAAGACCAAGACTCGCGAGACCGACGGCGAGCTGGCCGGTTCCACACGCGCAGTCGAGGACGCGCGCGTTGGGCGGCGAAGAGCCCACGACATCGCTGTAGTAAACCGAGGCTGCCTTGGCGGGGGTCAACCTGTCGTCCCCGATCAGCCACTCGTATACGTCGGAAAGCGCCCCATAACCAGCCACCGCGATAACCTCCATCACTCGACGACACGCGGGCTGGACCGCGCCTGCGATTCGGACCTTGCGCCTCGCACTGTGCCGGGCCGTGTCAGCGAAGCATTGAGCAGGACCCAACCACTTCCGGCCGCTGAGGCTCCACCGGATTTCGTGGGAACCCGCGGCACGCCGCACCGGCGCAGGTCCCCATTCCACCGGCGCCCCCATCGGCCACGATGGGGACCGCGGTCGGCAAGCGCGCGTTCACTGGAGAGCGCTTCAGGCACAGCCATCCAAACTGATTGCCGAAACGCCGCGTCCGGATGAAGGACCGCCAGCGACCGCCGGTTTTTCCGCATCGGGTACGCCCGCTGCTCGACCCTCGGGCAGGAACTCGACTCCCAGCTCGACGCGTTCGCCAGGCACGGCACCCCGAGGGACAAGATCTTCAGCGAGAAGATCAGCACCCGCATCCGCGTACGGCCCAAGTTCGAGGAGGCGCTGCGGACCGCACGGGAGGTCAAGACGCACGCCCCGCACTGCCGGGTCATCTTCACCGTGTACGAGATGAAGCGCCTCGGCCGCGACGCCGCCGAACTCACCGCGCTCGCCGACCACCTCACCGCCCACGGCCTGGCTCTGGAGATGCTCGCCGGGCCCCTGCCCGGCATCTACGACCCCACCGGCCCCGGCAAACTGCTGTTCGCGTTCTTCGCCGCAATGGCGGAGACCGAGCGGGAGAACATCCGCGAGTCCACACTCGAAGGGCTCGACACCGCAGCACGCAAGGGCAAGCACGGCGGTCGGCCACCGGTCATCACCGACGACATGCTCCATACCGTGCTGCGGCGCCGCGCGGGCGGCGAGTCCGTCGAGCAGATCCAGCCCGACCTGATCATCCCCACCGGCAAGCGCAAGGGGCAGAGCCTCTCGGTGGCCAGCATCTACCGGGCGCTCGCCGAGCACGCCAAGCGCGAGGCGTACCCGTAAGCCGTCGAGCAGGCTCACGTCGACTTCGCCACCGGCCCCGAAGTTCCAGAACCCCGTACGGAAACCGAGGCCCTAATGACACCCTGAGTTCTTGTCACTTCGTGGCAGCTTCGGGAGCTCAGGGCCAAGAAGAACCGCTTCAGCTCCCGGCGCGTGGGCGCCGCGGTGAACGTCCCGTACGCCTCAGCCTGCTCATCAGTCAGAATCTCCACCGGCACGAGCCGGACCGGAGCTGTTGAGGAGCACCATGGCGTGGGCCTACGCGGAACTGGCCAAGGAAGCAGCCAAGCGCGGCGGTCCCACCGCGCTGCGCGCCTTCTACACCGGGCGGGGCATCATCATCGGCGGCGCCGTCACCAGCGCCCCCATCGCGGGGACCGTCGCCTACGACAAGTGGAGCAAACGCCGCACCGCTGGGTCTTCGAGAACGGTGAACCCGTCAAGACCGTCTTTGGTTCCAGGCCAAAGGCCGAACTGGAACAGGCTTTTCACGAATTTCTACACGCTTGGGTCTCAGCCTCCCGGTCAGGAAGGCCGCGCGTTGCGCTAGTCCGGCTCGGGGGACGGGCCGTGTCGGTGACCAGACGATCGCCAGCGCGGCGGCGAGGCAGACGGGTGCTGACTCTCGCTTCAGCGCCGAGCATCTCCTCGTTGCGGCGTTCGCGATATCGGGCGCTGAGTGGCCCTTCTTGCTCCCGCCGTTCGGTGCATGAGCCGCCGAAGGGGGGTGCACCCGTCCGCCGAGCGAGGAAGCGGCACGGCACGCGAACCGAGGGCTGGCGAGCGGCGCCTCTGGCCTGCCAGAGCGGTTGTGCGACGGTGGAAGAACGCGAAACCGGTCGACCCCCGTGGATGTCGGCCTTCGGGCTTACGGAGTTGCCCCCCCACCAGGGCACTCGCACCCCGTCATTGTCGGCTCGCCCCTGTTCACCGGGGGTGTTTCGCCTGTGGGCTCAACAACCCCCGGGAAGGGGGCGCGCACGTGTGGCCCAGTCGTCGTCATGAGAGGTGTCCAGGCGGCAGGCGCCGTTACCTCTCGGCGGTGTCGATCACGTTGCCGTCCAGGCAATGGTTCACGTGGTCCAAGGCCTTTCCGTCCTGAGGGACGATGGCGACTTCCTGAAGGCACACGGTCGCGGTGCTGAAAGCCCAGTCGCTCGCAGCGTCTACGGTGCCGCCGAGGGCGGGGCCGGTATTGGCGTGGGCTGCGGGAGCCGCGAGGAGGAGAGCGAGAGCGGGGACTCCTGCGAACACGATCTTCTTCATGCGCTGGCAACGAGCACAGGCGCGGTGAGGATGCGGGGCGTGGAATCACTCGTACGCGGGGCATGTACCGGTCACTCTCGATGACTTGGCCGCCGCCTGCCAGGTTCACCGCCTTGAGCCGAGCAGTCCGGCCGGCTCGTCTCACGACCACCGCATGCCGATCGTGGTCACCTGCTCCACCCGCTCCGAGGACGGCGTCGCGGCCCTGCTCCGCAGGTTTTCGATCCAGGCCCCAGCAGGTGCTCCGCTCCTCGTGCTCCTCGCTGGTGACGGTCCGTGCGGTGTGCTTCCCCGGGAGCTGCCCCTCGCGCTTGTAGACCTGGCGGGCGGCCTCGTACCTCCCGCTCGCGCGCGGGTACAGAACGGCAGGGACGGGCGCTCCCTCGGGCGGACGCCTTTCGTTCGAACAGAGCTTGGGTGCAAGCCACACGGAAATCCTGTTGTAGGGAAATTCCCCTTGAAGGGAGCGCAGAAATGGCCATCACCGCCAACGAGAACCTTCAGATCATCCGTGGCACCGTCGCGGCCGACGGCACCCGGACCGCCGGCTACGGCTTCACGGTCACCAAGACCGGCGACGGCACGTACACCATCACCTTCAACAACGACTTCGCGGAGCCGCCGTCGGTCGTTGCCACCATCGACGGCGACAGCTGGTACCTGCTCGACAACGCGCACGCCGCCGGCGCGACGGCTCAGAGGGTGACGATCCGCACGGGCGACTCGCTCGGTGCCGTCTCAGACCGTCCCTTCCACTTCATCGCCATGGGCTGACCAACCGGGGGTCTCCCCGGCCGGAACCAATGGCCGGGGAGGCCCCCGACAGTCGCAGACAAACCAGTCAGCTCCCTCGACAACTGGCTGTCAGGCCCACCGCATGCCGATCGCGTACACCTGTTCGACCCGCTCCGGTAACAACGCCGGGGCCCTGCCGCGCTGATTGCGGATCCATCACCAAGCTGCTGATTCTCGCTTCAGAGCCGGAGCGCCTTCCCGCTGCACCCATGCCTACTACAACCGCGGCGACGACGTCGCCGACTGGCGCATCAGCCGCGCCTGATCGTCGGCGGCCTCCACGCAGCACAAGCCCCGCCGCGGACACTCAACTGCGCGAGAGACTTCGGCTCTCCCCACACGCGCTCCACGCGACATCGAACGGCGAGATGCACTCCGAGTTCGGCCGGCCGGTTGGGCCACACCCGGATCCAGCGGGGATCGTGACGGGCGGGTGCACCAACTTCCGGCAGGTGGGAGGGAGGCTGCCGTCGGCGCGCGTCGGCGTGTCTGGCGAGGCGATCGGGGTGGCCGTCTCTTATCAGTGAGGTCCGCCGGTGGCCGGCCCTTGTGGGACGGCCACACCGACTCTTCCCGTGGCGTCACGCCGGGGTGATCACCAGGTGATGACGACGGAGCCGTCGGTGCCGCCGTTGCCGGAGCTGAAGGTGCTGCCGCCGGTGCCGCCGACGCCGCCCTGGCCGGCCCCGGCGGGAACCTTGGCCCCGGGGAGGTCGGCGCGCTTGCCCGCCGTACCGGCCGTGAAGTTCTTCGCATTGCCGGCCTCGGCGCTGATCGCCCCGGTGCCGGTCGAACTCATGTTGCGCGGGGCGTCGCACAAGTAGCCGCCGCCTCCGCCGCCCTCGCCGCCGATCGTGTCCGGCTTGTTGCCGGAGCCCCAGGCGCCGCCCGCACCGCCCCCGTCGTTCTTGTTGCCCGGCGAGCCGTTCGTTCCGCCGCCGGACCCGCCGGGGCCGCCGGAGCCGCCCTCCACCCTGCCTTCAACGCCCTTGGGACCACCGCCGCCCGCGCCGCCGACCCGGACGCCGATCCTCGAACCGGCACCGGAAATCGTGCACTTGGCCACACCACCACCCGCGCCGCCTCCGCCCCCGCCACCGGTGCGGTACATCTGCGAGTACAGTCCCCCGCCGCCCCCGCCGCCCCCGCCGAGTCCAACGTGCCCCTGCTGATGGGGCTGCTGGGCATCTGGTACGGCAACTTCCTGGGCGCCCAGTCGCACGCCGTACTGCCGTAC
>NZ_JAGMUF010000113.1:0-246 GCF_019049125.1 Streptomyces sp. AC602_WCS936
GGTGGCCGACAGGCCGGCGACCTCCAGTACGCCCGTGATGCCGCCGCAGCGGGTGACGTCGGCCTGGAGGCAGTCCACGGCCGGCCCGTCGGTGAGGTTGGCGAAGTCCTGGGCGGTGAAGGCGTACTCCCCCGCGGTGACCTCCAGACGGGCGGGCCCCCGGTCCCGGAGCATGCGCAGACCCTCCAGGTCCGCGGAGCCGACGGGCTCCTCGAACCAGCGCACGTCCCACTCGTCGTGGAACCG
>NZ_JAGMUF010000114.1:0-47815 GCF_019049125.1 Streptomyces sp. AC602_WCS936
GCCCGCGCGCCCCCCCCGGCCTCCCCATAGGCCCGCGTGCCCCCCGGCACACAGGCCCGCGCGCCCACCCCCCACAAAAGCCCGAAGGGCCACCGCACCCACCCGGGACGCGGTGACCCTTCTCGGATCTCAGAGCTGTACAGCCAGGCCGGCAGGCCTCAGCGGACGTCGCCCATGAGTTCCTTGACGCGCTTGCGGTACATCCAGATCGCGACACCGGCGAGGACGGCCAGGGCGGCCTCCGCGGCGACGATGCCCGTCTTGTTGAGGTCGACGCCGGCGATGGAGAGCAGGCCGGTCGTGGCGTCACCGGCGGTGACGGCCAGGAACCAGACGCCCATCATCTGCGAGGCGTACTTCACGGGCGCCATCTTCGTGGTGACCGACAGGCCGACCGGGGAGAGCATCAGCTCACCGCAGGTCTGGACGAAGTAGATCGCCACCAGCCACAGCGCGGCCGCCTTGTGACCGCCGTCCGCGATGGCCAGCGGGGCCAGGAAGAGGAAGAAGGACGCGCCGACCAGCACCAGGCCGAACGAGAACTTCACGATCGTGCTCGGCTCCTTGCCGCGGCGGGCGAGCGCCAGCCACACCGTGGCGAAGACCGGGGCCAGGGCCATGATGATGACCGGGTTGACCGACTGGAACCAGGAGACCGGGAACTCCCAGCCGAAGACGCTGGTGTCGGTCGAGGAGTCGGCGAAGATCGCCAGGGTCGAACCGCCCTGGTCGTAGATCATCCAGAAGACGGCCGCGGCGACGAAGAACCAGATGTACGCCGACATCTTGGACTGCTCGGCGCGGTCCAGCTCCTTGTCGCGCTTGATGCGGGTCAGCACCAGCACCGGGACGATCACACCGAGCAGCGTCAGCGGGACCAGAATCCAGTTCAGCGTGTAGTTGCCGGAGAAGCCGACGATCGCGTAGAAGACGACGGCGAGCGCGGCCCAGAACGCGGCCTTGCGCAGCGTGGAGGTCTTCTCCTCCACCGACAGCGGCTTCGGCACGACGCTGGAGTGCGGGGCCAGGTGGCGGCTGCCGAGCAGGAACTGGAGCACGCCCAGGCCCATGCCGACCGCGGCGAGCGCGAAGCCCAGGTGCCAGTTGACGTTCTCACCGATGGTGCCGATGATCAGCGGCGCCGCGAAGGCACCGAGGTTGATGCCCATGTAGAAGACGGTGAAGCCACCGTCGCGGCGCGGGTCGTCGGGGCCGCTGTAGAGCTGGCCGACCATCGTGGAGATGTTGGCCTTCAGCAGACCCGAGCCGATGGCGACCAGGCCGAGGCCCGCGAAGAACGTCCCGGAGGACGGCAGCGCCAGCGTGAGGTGGCCGAGCATGATCACACCGCCGGCGACGGCGACGGTCTTGCGGGGGCCCCAGACGCGGTCGCCGAACCAGCCGCCCGGCATCGTGAGCAGGTACACCAGGGAGAGGTACACCGAGTAGATCGCGGTCGCGGTGCCGGCGTTCATGCCGAGGCCACCGGGAGCCACCAGGTACAGCGGGAGCAGAGCCCTCATGCCGTAGTAGGAGAAACGCTCCCACATCTCGGTCATGAAGAGAGTGGCCAGTCCGCGGGGGTGGCCGAAGAAGGTCTTCTCGGATCCGGGGGTGCCCGGGGTGACCGAGTCCTTCGTCAGGCTGGACGCCATGGTCGATCCTTGCTGGTCGGGACGCGCTCATGAGGCGATGCGCGCCCGGTGGGGGGCGGCCGGCACCGGCGGCCTTACCCGCCCGTCCCACGCCTGAGGGATTCCGCTCCGGATTGCGAAGCGGTGGGCGGCGGCCACCGGGATCCACGCCTCGCGTACGTCACTGCACGCGGTGAGGCCCGGCCACAGGTCATTCCTTTCAAGGCCGGCCGTGGGGGCCGGCCCGCACACAAAAGAGACCTTCAGCGTCGAACTGTCGCCAAAGGTCCTCTGGGTGCTACAGGCGCTGATTCACCATACGGCAGGACACCGCCCGGTATGGAAGGACTTGAGACGCGGATCACAGGTAAGACTGGAACCGCGAACGATCATTCGAAGGTCCATCACAGGATGGCACCCCGCACCCGCAGGACGCGGGGCGGGGTCGGTCGGGCCGCTCGCCGGCCGGGTGTCCGGCTTGTCCACCGGTGGGGCGGGGGCACGGGAGCCTTGGGACGATCACGGCCCGGGCCCTGCTCCGGGCGGACTACCATCAGTTCATGACCCGTGTACTGCTCGCCGAGGACGACGCGTCCATCTCGGAGCCGCTGGCCCGCGCACTGCGCCGGGAAGGGTACGAGGTCGAGGTGCGTGAGGACGGACCCACCGCACTCGACGCCGGGCTGCGGGGCGGCATCGACCTGGTCGTGCTGGACCTGGGCCTGCCGGACATGGACGGGCTGGAGGTCGCCCGCCGGCTGCGGTCCGAGGGCCATGCCGTGCCGATCCTCATCCTGACCGCGCGCGCCGACGAGGTGGACACCGTCGTCGGTCTCGACGCGGGCGCCGACGACTACGTCACCAAGCCCTTCCGCCTCGCCGAGCTGCTCGCCCGGGTCCGCGCCCTGCTGCGGCGCGGTGCCGTCGAGCCCCCGCAGCCGCCCGCCACGCACGGCGTGCGCATCGACGTCGAGTCGCACCGGGCCTGGATGGGCGAGGAGGAGCTCCAGCTCACGGCCAAGGAGTTCGACCTGCTGCGGGTCCTGGTGCGCGACGCGGGCCGGGTCGTCACCCGCGACCAGCTGATGCGCGAGGTCTGGGACACCACCTGGTGGTCGTCGACCAAGACCCTCGACATGCACATCTCCTGGCTGCGCAAGAAGCTGGGAGACGACGCGGCGAACCCGCGCTACATCGCCACGGTGCGCGGCGTGGGTTTCCGTTTCGAGAAGAACTGAGCCCCCGCAGGGCCTGCCCGGGTAAGAGGACATGCGCCGTCGACTGATCCAGTCCACGCTCGCCGTGGTGCTCGTCGTGATCGCCGTCTTCGGCGTCTCGCTCGTCATCGTCGAGACCCGCACGATCAGCAGCACCGCCCAGGAGCGGGTCGACCTGGAGGCCGTGCGGCTGGCCAGCATCGTGGACAGCCGCCTGCTCGGCACCGGCTCCGTGGACGCCGCGTTCCTGCGCGAGCAGATCCGGGACGCCCGGTACGCCGAGATCCGCATCCCCGGCAAGCCGGTCATCGAGGTCGGCAGCCGGCCGACCGGCGAGGTCATCCGCGGCAAGGCCACCGGCGAGGAGGGGGAGACGGTACTCGTAGAGGAGCCCAGCTCCTCGGTGACCCGCGAGGTCGGCCGCACCCTGCTGATCATCGGGCTGGTGTCGCTGCTCGCGGTGGTCGCGGCGGTGCTGCTGGCGATCCGGCAGGCCAACCGCCTCGCCTCCCCGCTCACCGACCTCGCCGAGACCGCCGAACGCCTCGGCTCCGGCGACCCGCGCCCCCGCCACAAGCGCTACGGCGTCCCCGAGCTGGACCGGGTCGCGGACGTGCTGGACTCCTCCGCCGAGCGCATCGCCCGGATGCTCACCGCCGAACGCAGGCTGGCCGCCGACGCCTCCCACCAGCTGCGCACGCCGCTGACCGCGCTGTCCATGCGGCTGGAGGAGATCACCCTCACCGACGAGCCGGAGACGGTGAAGGAGGAGGCGACGATCGCGCTGTCGCAGGTGGAGCGGTTGACGGACGTCGTGGACCGGCTGCTGACGAACAGCCGCGACCCGCGCAGCGGCTCCGCCGTCACCTTCGAACTGGACGACGTCATCCAGCAGCAGATCGACGAGTGGCGCCCCGCCTACCGCAGCGAGGGACGGGCGATCGTCAGCTCCGGCAAACGGCACCTGACGGCCGTGGGCACCCCGGGCGCGGTCGCCCAGGTGCTGGCCGCGCTGATCGAGAACTCCCTGATGCACGGCGGCGGCACGGTGGCCCTGCGGACCCGGGTGACCGGCAACCAGGCGGTCGTCGAGGTCACCGACGAGGGCGCGGGCGTACCCGGCGACCTGGGGGCGCGGATCTTCGAGCGGGCGATCAGCGGGCGGAACTCGACGGGCATCGGCCTGGCCGTGGCCCGGGACCTGGCGGAGGCGGACGGCGGCCGGCTGGAGCTCCTCCAGGGCCGGCCCCCGGTCTTCGGCCTCTTCCTGTCCCGTACGCCTCCGCCGAAGAAGTCGTCCGGGGACTCGAAAGACACGGTGCGCTAGCCGACCTCAGCGGTCACGTCGCCACAGCTGTCGCGCCGAACTCAGCGGTGGGCCGCCGGGGTGCCGTCCGCAGCGCGGACCGCCGTCGGGTGCTCGTGTTCCAGGAAGGTCTCCGCCCGCGTCACCGGCTCCCGGGCCGGCAGCGTGCGGAAGACCCAGGTGCGGTACGACCAGAAGCGGAACAGCGTGCCGATGCCGATGCCGAGGAACTTGAAGATGTTGCTCTGCAACGGGCTGTCCCAGCCGAAGCCGTACGTCGCCGTGTAGAGCACGCCGTTCTCGATCACCAGCCCGACCGCGCTGAACAGCAGGAACAGCGACATCTCGCGGGTACGGCCGCTCTTGTCGCGGTCCCGGTAGGTGAAGTAGCGGAAGCCCAGGTAGTTGAAGACGATCGCGACGACGGTCGCGATGATGCTGGCCCGCACCACCGCGAGGTCGGTCACGTGCCGCACCAGGTTGAAGACCAGCAGGTTGACCAGCACTCCCGCGCCGCCCACCGCGCCGAACTTCACGACCTCACGGACCAGCCGGTCGATCCGTTCCCGCAGCGTGCCGCGGGGTTCGGGGGCAGCCGGGGGAGCCGTATGAGCACCCGAGGAACCATGTCCCATGGTCGTGCAGGCCCCCGTCCGTCGGTTGGCGTCAATCCGTTCATGCTAACCACCCGGACGCGCGATCTTCCTGCGGACGGACCCGGTGCGAGGGCCGGGGGCCGCGGGAAGGGCCGGGAAACGGCCGGTAAACATGTGGGCCCCGCGCGGCCGATACGCTAGGGGTGTGACGTTCCCCGTAGTCGGCATGGTCGGCGGTGGCCAGCTCGCTCGTATGACACACGAGGCGGGCATCCCGCTCGGCATCAGGTTCAAGCTTCTCAGTGACACTCCCCAGGACTCCGCGGCGCAGGTCGTGAACGAAGTCGTCGTCGGCGACTATCGCGATCTGGACACGTTGCGCGAGTTCGCGCGCGGCTGTGACGTGATCACCTTCGATCACGAGCACGTGCCGACCGAGCACCTCAAGGCCCTGGAGGCGGACGGCATCCCCGTGCGCCCCGGCCCCGAGGCGCTCGTGCACGCCCAGGACAAGGGCGTGATGCGCGCGAAGCTCGTCGCGATCGGCGTGCCCTGTCCGCGGCACCGGATCGTGAGCGATCCGGCCGACGTGGCCGCCTTCGCGGACGAGGGGGAGGGTTTCCCCGTCGTCCTCAAGACGGTCCGCGGCGGGTACGACGGCAAGGGCGTGTGGGTCGTGGACTCCGCGGCGGAGGCCGCCGAGCCCTTCCGCGCCGGGGTGCCCGTGCTGGCGGAGGAGAAGGTGGACTTCGTCCGCGAGCTCGCCGCCAACGTGGTCCGCTCCCCGCACGGACAGGCGGTGGCCTACCCCGTCGTCGAGTCGCAGCAGGTCAAGGGCGTCTGCGACACGGTGATCGCGCCCGCCCCCGACCTCGACGAGGACCTCGCCCTGCGGGCCGAGGAGATGGCGCTCAGCATCGCCAAGGAACTGGACGTCGTCGGCCACCTGGCCGTCGAGCTGTTCCAGACCCGCGACGGCCGCGTCCTCGTCAACGAACTGGCGATGCGCCCGCACAACTCCGGCCACTGGTCCATGGACGGCGCGATCACCTCGCAGTTCGCCAACCACGTCCGTGCCGTCCTCGACCTCCCGCTCGGCGACCCGCGCCCGCGCGCCAAGTGGACGGTGATGGTCAACGTCCTCGGCGGCGACTACCCGGACATGTACTCCGCGTACCTGCACTGCATGGCCCGCGACCCGCAGCTCAAGATCCACATGTACGGCAAGGACGTGAAGCCCGGCCGCAAGGTCGGCCACGTCAACACCTACGGCGACGACCTCGACGACGTGCTGGAGCGCGCCCGTCACGCTGCCGGCTACCTGAGAGGGACGATCACCGAATGAGCCAGGCCAGCCCGGTCAGTCCAGTCGTCGGCATCGTCATGGGGTCGGACAGCGACTGGCCCGTCATGGAGGCCGCCGCCAAGGCCCTCGACGAGTTCGAGATCCCCTACGAGGTCGACGTCGTCTCCGCGCACCGCATGCCGCACGAGATGATCGCGTACGGCGAGCAGGCCGCCGGGCGCGGGCTGAAGGCCATCATCGCCGGGGCCGGGGGCGCCGCCCACCTGCCCGGCATGCTCGCCTCCGTCACCCCGCTGCCGGTCATCGGCGTGCCGGTGCCGCTGAAGTACCTGGACGGCATGGACAGCCTCCTGTCCATCGTGCAGATGCCGGCCGGCGTGCCGGTCGCGACCGTCTCGGTCGGCGGCGCCCGCAACGCCGGTCTGCTGGCCGCCCGCATCCTCGCCGCGCACGACGAGGAGCTGCTGGCGCGGATGCGCGAGTTCCAGCAGGAGCTGAACGACCAGGCCACCGAGAAGGGCAAGCGGCTGCGCAACAAGGTCGCGGGCTCGGCGGCCGGCTTCGGCTTCGCGAAGTGACGGAAGGGACGCGGATGACCTCCCTCGACCAGGCCCGGGAACTGCTGCGCGAGTTCCCCGTCGTCGACGGCCACAACGACCTGCCGTGGGCGCTGCGCGAGCAGGTCCGCTACGACCTCGACGCCCGCGACATCGCCGCCGACCAGTCCGCCCACCTGCACACCGACCTGGCCCGGCTGCGGGCCGGCGGGGTCGGCGCGCAGTACTGGTCGGTGTACGTCCGCTCGGACCTGCCCGGCGCGGTGACGGCGACGCTGGAGCAGATCGACTGCGTACGGCGGCTGATCGACCGGCACCCGGGCGAGCTGCGGGCCACGCTGACCGCCGCCGACATGGAGGCCGCGCGCGCCGAGGGCCGTATCGCCTCCCTCATGGGCGCCGAGGGCGGCCACTCCATCGACAACTCGCTGGCCACCCTGCGCGCCCTGTACGCGCTCGGCGTGCGCTACATGACGCTCACCCACAACGACAACGTGGCGTGGGCGGACTCGGCGACCGACGCGCCCGGCGTCGGCGGCCTGTCGGCCTTCGGCCGCGAGGTCGTGCGGGAGATGAACCGCGAGGGCATGCTCGTCGACCTCTCGCACGTGGCGGCGACGACGATGCGCGACGCGCTGGACACCTCCACCGCGCCGGTGATCTTCTCCCACTCCTCCTCCCGGGCCGTCTGCGACCACCCGCGCAACATCCCGGACGACGTGCTGGAGCGGCTGCCCGCCAACGGTGGCATGGCGATGGTGACGTTCGTGCCGAAGTTCGTGCTCCAGGCCGCCGTGGACTGGACGGCCGAGGCCGACGACAACATGCGGGCGCACGGCTTCCACCACCTGGACAGCAGCCCCGAGGCGATGAAGGTCCACGCCGCGTTCGAGGAGCGCGTCCCGCGCCCCGTCGCCACCGTGTCCACGGTCGCCGACCACCTCGACCACATGCGCGAGGTCGCCGGCGTCGACCACCTCGGCATCGGCGGCGACTACGACGGCACGCCCTTCACCCCGGACGGCCTCGACGACGTCTCGGGCTACCCGAACCTCGTCGCCGAACTCCTCGACCGCGGCTGGTCCCGGGCCGACCTGGCCAAGCTGACCTGGAAGAACGCGGTCCGGGTGCTGGGCGACGCGGAGGACGTGGCCCGCGGGCTCCAGGCGACGCGGGGGCCGTCCAACGCCACCATCGAGCAGCTGGACGGCTGAGCCGTCGAGCAGTGGGCGGCCGGGCCGCTCCACTTCCCGGCCGGGTGGGGCGGCCGTACCCCCCGGCCGGGTGGGGCGGCCGTACCCCCGAACGCCCCACCCACCAGGAAGCCCTTACCGCTCCGTGCGACGGTGGCCGTAACGCACGACGACCGTACGGAGCCCGCCATGGCAGACCTCCAGGACGACCTGCACACCAGCACCGAGGCCGCCGGGCTCGACGACCTGCCCGTGTCGTCCGCCGCCGAGGTCTTCCCCCCGGAGCCCTACGCGCCCGTGTCCGATCCCGGCGACGAGCCGCTGACCCGGGCCCACGCCGTGCTCGCCGCCCACCCCGTCGCCGACGGCTACAGCGGCCTGCCCTGGGCGCTCAAGCACTTGCCCTGGTACGACCTGGAACTCGGCGAGACCGCCGTCGACACCGACGTGCCGCGGCTGCGCGAGGGGCATGTGGGCGCGTTGTTCTGGTCGCTGCACTTGCCCGACGCCATCGACGGGGACCGGGCCGTCGGCGCGACCCTGGAGCAGCTGGACCTGATCAAGACGGTCGTGCGCGCCCACCCGGAGGGCCTGCGCCTCGCCCACGACGCCGGGCAGGCCATCGACGCCCGCAACTGCGGCCGGGTCGCCGTGCTGCCGGGCCCCGCGGGCGCCGCCGCCATCGGCGACTGCCTCGGCATCCTGCGCTCCCTGCACGCCCTCGGCGTGCGCGTGCTCACCCTCACCGGCGCGAGCTGGGCGAGCGAGGCGGGGCTGACCCGGTTCGGCGAGGAGGTCGTCCGCGAGATGAACCGGCTCGGGGTGATCGCCGACCTCTCCGGCGCCTCGCCCGAGACCGTCCGCCGCACCTTCGCCGTCTCCAAGGCGCCCGCGCTGTGCACCCGCTCCGCCGCCCGTGCCCTGCGCCCCCACCCCGCCAACCTCCCCGACGACCTGCTGGTGGAGCTGGGCGCGGCCGGGGGCCTGTGCATGGTGCCGCTGACCGCCGAGCAGACCGGCCCGACCGTCCGGGACGTCGCCGACCACCTCGACCACGTCCGCTCGGTGGCCGGCCCGCAGAGCGTCGGCCTGTCCGGCACCTACGACGCGGGCACCGCGCACCCGCTGGAGCTGGGCGACGCCTCCTGCTACCCGCGGCTCATCGCCGAGCTGCTGCGCCGTGGCTGGGACGAGGCGGACGTGGCCATGCTGACCTGGGGCAACGTCCAGCGCGTGCTGCGCGGTGCGGCCTTCACCGCCCGCGCGGCCCAGCTGCGCCGGGAGCCGTCGACGGCGACGATCGCCGACCTCGACGGCTGACCCGACGGACGGCTGACTCAGTGCTCGATCCGGCACAGGCAGAACGGATGCCCCGCAGGATCGGCGTACACCATGAAGTCCTTCTTCTCCCGGTCCTCCAGGTCGAGGGGCCGGGCGCCGAGCGCGAGCACCTTCTCGTGCGCCGCGTCCATCTCCTCCCAGGTCGCCCCGCCGTCGAAGTCCAGGTGGAGCTGCTGGGCGTTGCGGTCGGAGCGCGGCCACTCCGGAGGGGTGAGCTGCGCCACCCGCTGGAAGGAGAGCCGCGGCCCGCCCGGCACCTGGAGCACCACCCAGTCGGGGTCCTCGTCGTCGGGCGTGCCGCCCCCGACCTGTGCGTAGAAACGGGCCAGCTCGGCCGGCTCGGTGCAGTCGACGACGACGGAACGGAAATGTGCCGCGGGTGCCATGGGGCCTCCAGAAGTGGACGACAGGGGTGTGTTCAGCAGGCGCAGAGGCAGAACGGGTGCCCGGCCGGGTCCGCGTAAACCCGGAAGGAGCGGGAGCGGTCCTCCGCGTCCAGCGGCCTCGCGCCCAGCTCCAGCACGGCCTTCTCCGCCGCGTCCAGGTCCTTCACGTCGAGGTCGAGGTGGAACTGCTGCGCCCCGTCGGGGCCGGGCCACTTCGGCGGTACGTACCCGGGGGCGCCCTGGAAGGCCAGCGTCCGTCCGCCGGGCAGGTTCAGGTCGACCCACTCGTCCTGGCCGTCGCTCTTGTCCTCGACGGTGCCGCCGAGGACGTCGGCGTAGAAGCGGGCCAGGGCGTGGGGGTCGGGACAGTCCAGGACGACGACGCCCAGTTCGGCGACAGCCATGACTTCCTCCTTGAAGTCCGCGGTCCGCGTCGACCGCGCGAGTTACCTGTAAAGGCCGGGTAGCCGGTAACGGTTACCTCATGCTCCCGTATTGGCAGTAACGTCGCAAGCATGAATGACAGATCGCCCGCACCGGGGGGCTTGGATCTGGTCGAGAAACTGGTGAACACGATCGACCTCGAGACCGGCGCCGACTCGCTGAACACACCGGAGGGCCGGGCGCGTCTGGGCCTCACCGACGCCGACGTGCCCGGCGCACGGGAGCTGCGCGAGTCCCTGCGCGCGGCCCTGCTCGCCCACGCCGGTCACCCGCCGCACCGCGTGGTGACCCCGCTCGGCGAACTGCTGGCCGCCGCCCCGCTGGTCGTGACCGTCGACCCGGCCGACGGCACCGCCGCCCTCGCCGCGGCCCGGGACGGCTCCCTGGCCGCCCGCGTCGCCGCCGCCGTCGCCGAGGCACTGGTCGCGGGCACGTGGACCCGACTCAAGGCGTGCGAGGCCGTCGACTGTCACTGGGCGTACTACGACCGCAGCCCCGCCGGACGCGGCCGCTGGTGCTCGATGCAGGTGTGCGGGGCCCGCGCAAAGATGCGCCGGTACCGGGCCAAGGGGGCCTGACCCGGCCGGAGTTCGCCGGTCGGCGGGCCAAGGGGCGCGCACGCATGCGACGTGTGCGTCACGTGGGTGAGTTGTGAACGCGGTGGTACCGTACGTGTTCGCCGCGCCGGGCGGGGGCGACGCGAGGGGGGTCTGTGCCGCTGTGGGAATTCCGGGGCAACGCTCGTCGACCCGTCTGTGCTCCGTGGCCACCGCCGCGCCGGCGCGGGCGTCACGCGGGGCGGTCGAGCACCGTGTCCGTCACCGGTTGACTCCGCCTCCCCTCACGTTGCCTTCCGAAAGGATCGAGTACGCCTCGTGTCCAGACTCCGCTCCCACGCCGCGGTCAGTGCGGCCCTGTTGGCCTCCGCGGTGGCCGCCGGCTGTCTCACCGCCGGCAGCGCGCAGGCCGCCACCGGTCCCGCCGTCACCGACGGCGGCTTCGAGTTCGCCGCCCGCCTGCAGATAGGCGACGACCAGCGGGGCTGCTCCGCGGTGCTGGTAGCCCCGCAGTGGCTGGCCACCGCCGCGAGCTGCTTCGCCGACGACCTCGGCGCCGGCCAGGTCGCGGCGGGCGCGCCGAAGTGGAAGACGACGGCCGTCCTCGGCCCCGCCCCGGGCACCAACAAGCCCGTCGACGTCGTCGAACTCGTGCCGCGCACCGACCGGGACATGGTGCTGGCCCGGCTCGCCTCGCCCGCCACCGGCATCACCCCCGTCCCCTTCGCCACCACCGCGCCCGTCGCGGGCGAGGAGCTGACGGTCGTCGGGTACGGCCGGACCAAGGACGAGTGGGCGCCCCTCGCCCGTCACACGGCCGCCTTCACCGTCCAGTCGGTCGCCGGCACCACCATCGCGCTCGACGGCAAGACCGACGACGACGCCATCTGCGCCGGTGACGCCGGCGGCCCCCTGGTGCGGCACAAGGACGGCAAGTTCGAACTGGTCGCGCTCGCCAGCCAGTCCTGGCAGGGCGGCTGCTTCGGCTCCGACCCGGCCGAGACCCGCAACGAGGCCGTCTCCCCGCGCCTGGACAACATCAACGGCGGCAACACCCTCGCCCCCGGCGCGGTGATGCGGGCCGGTGACAGCCTCGTCTCCAACGCCGCCCGCCTGACCCTGCGGGCCGACGGCGATCTCGTCGTCGTCTCCAACGCGGGCCAGACCCTGTGGTCGACCGGCACCGCGGGCCACCCCGGCGCCACCGCCCGCTTCACCGACACCGGCAACCTCACCGTCGTCGACGCCGACGGCAGCACCGTGCTGTGGGAGTCGAAGACCACCGCCGCCGGCGGCAAGGCCGTCCTCCAGGACCGCGGCAACCTCGTCGTCCACGACGCCCAGGGCGCCTCCCAGTGGGCAGCCGGCACCGTCGTCCGCCACGACTACAACGGCGACGGCCGCAGCGACCTCGCCGCCTGGTACGACTACACGGACGGCCGCGACGCCATCCACACCTTCCTCGGCGGCGCCGACGGCGCCATCACCAAGCCCTTCAAGTCCTACGACGTGGCCGACGGCGTCTGGGACACCCGAGCGATGAGGTACGTCACCGGCGACTTCGACGGCGACGGCCGCGACGACCTGAGCGTCTTCTACGGGCAGGGCGACAACACCGTGAAGACCTACGTCTTCCCGGCCGCGCCGGACGGCGGCTTCACCGCCCCCGCCGTGTGGTGGCAGACCCCGCACCTCGACTGGAACGCGACCACCCCGCAGGCGGGCGACTTCAACGGCGACGGCCGCGACGACGCACTGATCTGGTACGCCTACCCGGACGGCAGCGACAAGGCGTGGACCATGCTCTCCGGAGAGGCCGACGGCACGGACCGCTTCGGGTCGGCGAAGGTCACCCTCGCCAGCCCTCCCGGCAACCTGGACGTGAACCGCATGCGTTTCGTCACCGGTGACTACGACGGTGACGGCCGCGACGACCTCGCCACGCTGAACCACCAGGCCGACGGCACGGTCAAGATGTGGACCTGGACGGCCCGTCCGGACGCCATGTTCAACGGAGGCCGCGCCGGCTGGAGCGCTCCCGCCAGCAGCTGGGCCTTCGGCTCCGCGGAGTTCTTCACCACCTACCGCAGCTAGGGGCAGAATACGGACGACGCCGGTTCGGCCGACTGAGCCTCGGCCGAACCGGCGTCACCCTTCACGTCGGCGTGGTGGTCAGGCCGTCGGACGGCCCATCGCCCGGTACGTCCACCCGGCCTTCCGCCAGGCCACCGGGTCCAGGGCGTTGCGCCCGTCCAGGAGCACCCGGGCCGCCACGGCCTCGCCCAGCGCCTCCGGGTCCAGCTCACGGAACTCCCGCCACTCGGTGAGGTGCAGGACGACGTCGGCGCCCCGCACCGCCTCCAGCGCGGAGTCGGCGTACCCGAGCGTCGGGAACAGCCGCCGGGCGTTGTCCATGCCCTTCGGGTCGTACACCGTCACCTGCGCGCCCTGGAGGTGGACCTGCCCGGCCACGTTCAGCGCGGGGGAGTCCCGCACGTCGTCCGAGTCGGGCTTGAAGGTGGCGCCGAGCACCGCGACCCGCTTGCCGAGGAACGGGCCGCCGCCCAGCGCCTGCCGGGTCAGCTCCACCATCTGGCCGCGCTGGCGCATGTTGATCGAGTCGATCTCGCGCAGGAAGGTCAGCGCCTGGTCGGCGCCCAGCTCACCGGCGCGCGCCATGAACGCCCGGATGTCCTTGGGCAGACAGCCGCCGCCGAAGCCGATCCCGGCCCGCAGGAACTTCTTCCCGATCCGGTCGTCGTACCCGATCGCCTCCGCCAGCTTGGCGACGTCGCCGTCGGCCGCCTCGCACACCTCCGCCATCGCGTTGATGAAGGAGATCTTGGTGGCGAGGAAGGAGTTGGCGGAGGTCTTCACCAGCTCGGCCGTCGGGAAGTCGGTGACGACGAAGGGCGAACCCTCCGCGACCGGCGTCGCGTACACCTCGCGCAGCAGCCGCTCCGCCCGCTCGCTGCGCACGCCGACCACGATCCGGTCCGGGTGCAGCGTGTCCTTCACGGCGAAGCCCTCGCGCAGGAACTCCGGGTTCCAGGCCAGCTCGGCCTCGTCACCGGCCGGCGCGTGCGCGGCGAGGTAGGCGGCCAGCCGGTCGGCGGAGCCCACGGGCACGGTCGACTTGCCGACGACGAGCGCGGGGCCGGTCAGATGCGGCGCCAGCGAGGCCAGCGCGGATTCGACGTACGACATGTCACAGGCGTACTCGCCGTGCTTCTGCGGCGTGTTCACACACAGGAAGTGCACGTCGCCGAAGGCCGCGACCTCGGCGAAGTCGGTGGTGAAGCGCAGCCGGCCGCTGGACCCCTCGATCCCGGCGACGTGCTTGGCCAGCAGCTCCTCCAGCCCCGGTTCGTACATCGGGACCGCGCCCCGCTGGAGCATCTCGATCTTCTCCGGCACCACGTCCAGGCCCAGCACCTCGAAACCGAGCTCGGCCAGGGCCGCCGCATGGGTCGCGCCGAGATAACCGGTGCCGATCACGGTGATCCTGAGGGCCATGGGTGCTCCAGACGTACGGCGTGGGGTGCGCGCCCGAGCATATCCGGGGCGCGGGGAAAGCCTCGCGGTCGGCTGTCGTCAAGCTCACCTATCCACGAACCGGGGCAGGGCTCTAAAATTTGGGTTACTTAACAGTAGTTAGCGTGCCCAGCATCACAGCGTTTTGGAGCGTGAGAGACCTTGGCCGGATCGGCTGACTTCGACCTGTACCGCCCGTCCGAGGAGCACGACATGCTCCGCGACGCCGTCCGCTCCCTGGCCGAGGCGAAGATCGCGCCGTACGCCGCCGCGGTGGACGAGGAGGCCCGCTTCCCGCAGGAGGCGCTGGACGCGCTGACCGCGAACGACCTCCACGCGGTCCACGTCCCCGAGGAGTACGGCGGCGCGGGCGCCGACGCGCTCGCCACGGTGATCGTCATCGAGGAGGTCGCCCGCGTCTGCGCGTCGTCCTCCCTCATCCCGGCCGTGAACAAGCTCGGCTCCCTCCCGGTGATCCTCTCCGGCTCGGAGGCGCTGAAGAAGAAGTACATGACCCCGCTCGCCAAGGGCGACGGCATGTTCTCCTACTGCCTCTCGGAGCCCGACGCGGGCTCCGACGCGGCCGGCATGAAGACCAAGGCCGTCCGCGACGGCGACTTCTGGGTCCTCAACGGCGTCAAGCGCTGGATCACCAACGCGGGCGAGTCCGAGTACTACACGGTGATGGCCGTCACCGACCCCACCAAGCGCTCCAAGGGCATCTCCGCCTTCGTCGTCGAGAAGTCCGACGAGGGCGTCTCCTTCGGCGCCCCGGAGAAGAAGCTCGGCATCAAGGGCTCTCCGACCCGCGAGGTCTACCTCGACAACGTCCGCATCCCCGCCGACCGCATGATCGGCGCGGAGGGCACCGGCTTCGCGACGGCCATGAAGACGCTGGACCACACCCGCATCACCATCGCCGCCCAGGCCCTCGGCATCGCCCAGGGCGCCCTCGACTACGCCAAGGGCTACGTCCAGGAGCGCAAGCAGTTCGGCAAGCCGATCGCCGACTTCCAGGGCATCCAGTTCATGCTCGCCGACATGGCCATGAAGATCGAGGCCGCCCGCCAGCTGACGTACGCCGCCGCGGCCAAGTCCCAGCGCGGCGACAGCGACCTCACCTTCCAGGGCGCCGCCGCCAAGTGCTTCGCCTCCGACGTGGCCATGGAGGTCACCACGGACGCCGTCCAGCTCCTCGGCGGCTACGGCTACACCCGTGACTACCCGGTGGAGCGCATGATGCGCGACGCCAAGATCACTCAGATCTACGAGGGCACCAACCAGGTCCAGCGGATCGTGATGGCGCGCAACCTGCCGTAACGGGCGCGCGGGGCTCAGTCCTCGTACCCCTCCGCCACCCGCCGCTCCCGCAGCTCCATGATCGCGCGGCGGCGGGCCAGGCGGTGGGTGCGGCGGATCTGGGCCTCCTGGTAGCGGCGCTTGTCCTTCTCGGTCTCCGGGAGGACCGGCGGGACCGTGCGGGGCTTGCCGTCGGCGTCCACGGCGGCGAAGACCAGGTAGGCCGAGCCGACCTGGGTGGCGGGCGTGGACTCGTTCCAGCGTTCGGCCATGACCCGTACGCCGACCTCCATGGAGCTGCGGCCGGTCCAGTTGACCTGGGCCTTCACATGGACGAGGTCGCCGACGCGGACCGGTTCGAGGAACGCCATCTCGTCCATGGACGCGGTGACGGCGGGTCCGCCGGAGTGCCGTCCGGCCACGGCGCCCGCCGCGTCGTCCACCAGCTTCATGATCACCCCGCCGTGCACGGTGCCCAGGAGGTTGGTGTCGCTGTGGGTCATGATGTGGCTCAGGGTGGTGCGGGACGCCGAGGTCGGCTTGCCCGGGATCTCCGGAGTCGCCGACTGCGCGGCCGAGGCCTGTTCTGCCTGGTCTGTCATGGCCTCCACCTTATGCCGGGACGACAGGCGCGTAATTTGTGTCAGCTTCGCAACAGCGCCGCCCCTATTTTCCGACGACCCTTGTATGGCCCTCAGGGCGGACCTGCACACTGGTGCGCATGAATGATTGGCCCGAGGGATGGTCCGGTGACAACCGTGGCGGCGGGTACGGACGCGGCAGCGCGAGCGCGCGGCCCGAGAGCGCCCGTGTGATGCGTCAGGTCCGTCGCGGCGCGCCGCCGCCGCCCGGCCCGGGCCCGTCGGCCCCGCCGTACGGCGCCGGGGTGCCGCAGCAGCCGTCGTACGTCGACGGCCAGGGCCACGAGGGCTATGACAGCGGCTACAACACGGGTCAGGTCTACGGCAGCCCCGGTGGCCGGGGTCCCGCGGGTCCCGGTCCGCGCCAGGGCCAGGGGCGGCCGGCGCCCGACTGGCGGCGGCGGATCAAGTGGACGGCGATCACCGTGGTGACCGCGCTGGTCGTGACCACCGTCGGCACCTACTTCTGGGCCGACTCCAAGCTCAACCGCGAGGTCGACCTCTCCAAGGTCATCGAGCGGCCCGAGGCCGGTGAGGGCACCAACTACCTGATCGTCGGCTCCGACAGCCGCGAGGGCATGACCGACGAGCAGAAGAAGGACCTGCACACCGGCTCCGCCGAGGGCAAGCGCACCGACTCGATGATGATCCTGCACACCGGGGACAACGGGTCGACGCTGATCTCCCTGCCCCGTGACTCGGACGTGGAGATCCCGAGCTTCGTCGGCTCGGAGTCCGGCAAGACGTACAAGGGCACCGGCCGGCACGTGAAGCTGAACGCCGCGTACGCGGAGGACGGCCCCGAGCTGCTGGTGCGCACCATCGAGTACAACACCGGGCTGCGCCTGGACCACTACGTCGAGATCGGCTTCGCCGGCTTCGCGAACATCGTGGACTCGGTCGGCGGCGTCGAGATGGACATCCCGCAGGACATCAAGGACCCGAAGTCCGGCGCCGACTTCCAGAAGGGCAAGCAGACCCTGAACGGCGAGGAGGCCCTGGCCTTCGTCCGCACCCGGTACGCGCTGGCCGGCTCCGACCTGGACCGCACCAAGAACCAGCAGAAGTTCCTGTCGGCGCTGGCCAATCAGGTGGCCACCCCGTCGACCGTCCTCAACCCCTTCAAGCTGTACCCGACGATGGGCGCCGGCCTGGACTCCCTGATCGTCGACAAGGAGATGGGCCTGTTCGACCTGGCGAGCATGTTCTGGGCGATGAAGAGCGTCAGCGGCGGCGACGGCACGTCGATGAACATGCCGGTCTCGGGCAGCGTCGGCGGAAACCTCAAGTGGGACGACGCCAAGGTGAAGAAGCTGGTCGAGCAGCTGAAGAACGACGAGAAGGTCACCGTGACGGGCAACTGAGCGGCAACCGAGTCCGCCACCCGCCACCGGACACTGCTGTCACTGCTGTCACTGCTTGTCGCAGACCACCTCGTCGCCCCGCACCACCGTGCCCGGCTCCCGCGGCGGGTCCGCCGGCTTCACCTTCACGACCTCCTTGAAGTCGGCGCCCGCGATCACCTTCAGCGTCGGTCCCTGGCCCTTGACCGGCCGCAGTTCGCTGCCGGGCAGCGCGGCGGCCAGTGACTTCGCCGAGCGGTCCCAGCGGGGGTCGAAGGCGACGACGGTCCGCTCGACCGCGCGGTCGGTGGCGTTCCTGGGCGCCTTGGTGGTGCGGAAGCCGGTCGCGGCCAGCGCGTCGTCCACCCGCTTGCCGAGCCCCGGAGTGCGGGTGCCGTTCTCCACCTGGACCCGGATCTGCTTCGGGTCCACCGGGACGCGCACCGGCGCCGGGCCCTTCGGCTTCGGCTTCGGCTCGGCCAGCGGCTCGTCCTCGCGCAGGGCGTCGAAGATCCGCTCGGACTCGGCGGGGTCCCACTTCAGGGTCGAGCCGACGCCCTTGACGACGTAGCCCATCTGCCCGATCGGCACGGTGGTGAACTCGGAGGAGGAGGGTGAGAAGTTCCGCATCGCCCGCCCCAGTGCCAGCATCTCGTCGGTGCCGAAGCCCTTGTCGGCCCGCACCGAGCCCAGCACCGCCTGGGTGACGTCCCGGAACTTCAGCGGGTTCAGCAGCAGCCCCGAGGACGTCGCCCGGTCGATCAGGGCGGCAAGGAAACGCTGCTGGCGCTTCATCCGGCTCAGGTCGGAGGCACCGTCGAGGTGCCGGGCGCGGACGTACTGCAGCGCCTGCCCGCCCATCAGCGTGTGCGTGCCGGCCGGCAGGTCGAGTCCGCTGTGGCTGTCCTTGAGCGGCTCGGCGGTGCAGATCCGCACGCCGCCGAGGACGTCCACGGTCTTCATGAAGCTGGTGAAGTCGACCTCCAGGTAGTGGTCGATCTTCACCCGGGTCATCTTCTCGACCGTGCGGATGGTCAGCTGCGGGCCGCCCTCGGCGTAGGCCGCGTTCAGCTTCACCGGGTGCCCCTTGTGGTGCTCGCCGGTGGTGCGGTCGGTGTGGTCGGGCGTCTCGGCGTAGGAGTCGCGCGGCAGGCTGACCACGCTGGCACGCTCCCGGTCCTCCGAGATGTGCACGATCATGATCGTGTCGGTGCAGTGGCAGGGGGCGCCGCCCAGCCGGTACTTCTTGCGCTGCTCCTCGCTGATCCGGTCGCGGCCGTCGGTGCCGACCAGCAGGACGTTCATGCCGTCGCCGGCCCGCGGCCGGTTCTTCATGTCCTTGAAGGCGTCGACCCGTGTGATGTCCGAGTCCAGGCCGGCGAGCACCGCGTGCCCGATCCCGGCCGAGGCGAGCACCACCACCGACAGCGCGGTCACCGCCCGCATGGCCCAGCGCGGCCGCTTCCGCCGTACGGGGGGCCGGGGCGGGCGCCTGGAGGCTCCGCGCTGCGGCGGAGGGACGCCCCGGGACGTGGCGGCCGGAACCCGGGGGGAGCGGGGCGGCGTGGGCAAGGTGACACCTCCGCGGGGGACGGGCTGTGCGGCCGGACGTGCGATCCGTGAGCACCGTAGGCCCATACGATCTGCGGCCCGGGGCTGCGACCCCCGCGGCGCGCACCCGTGTCCCCCGTTCGCGGTAACGTGAGCACCGATGAACGCCAAGTCCGACGTGCGGCCGCCCGCCGTTTCCGTGATCATGCCCGTCCTCAACGAGGAACGGCACCTGCGCGGCTCCGTCCGCGCCATCCTCGCCCAGGAGTACGCCGGCGAGATGGAGGTCGTGATCGCCCTCGGTCCCTCGACGGACCGCACGGACGAGATCGCCGCCGAACTCGTCGCCGAGGACCCCCGCGTCCACACCGTGCCCAACCCCACCGGCCGCACTCCCGCCGCGCTGAACGCCGCGATCGAGGCGTCCCGGCATCCGGTCGTCGTGCGCGTCGACGGCCACGGCATGCTGTCGCCGAACTACATCGCCACGGCCGTACGGCTCCTGGAGGAGACCGGCGCGCAGAACGTGGGCGGCATCATGCACGCCGAGGGCGAGAACGCCTGGGAGGACGCCGTCGCCGCCGCGATGACGTCGAAGATCGGCGTGGGCAACGCCGCCTTCCACACGGGCGGCGAGGCCGGCCCCGCCGAGACCGTCTTCCTGGGCGTCTTCCGGCGCGAGGCGCTGGAGCGGCAGGGCGGGTACAACGTGGAGTTCATCCGCGCCCAGGACTGGGAGCTGAACTTCCGCATCCGCGAGGCCGGCGGTCTGATCTGGTTCTCGCCCGAGCTGCGGGTCTCCTACCGGCCCCGCCCGTCCGTGCGGGCGCTGGCCAAGCAGTACAAGGACTACGGCCGCTGGCGGCACGTCGTCGCCCGCTACCACGCCGGTTCCATCAACCTGCGCTACCTCGCCCCGCCGACCGCCGTGTGCGCGATCGCCGCCGGTGTCGTGGTGGGCGCGGCGCTGACGCCGTGGGGCTTCGTCGTCCCCGGCGGCTACCTGGCCGCGATCGTCGCCGGGTCGCTCCCGGCCGGCAAGGGGCTCGGGCTGAAGGCGCGGGCGCAGATCCCGGTGGCGCTGGCGACCATGCACATGTCCTGGGGCTGGGGCTTTCTGACCAGCCCCAAGTCGCTGGCCAGGAAGGTCATCGCCTCGCGGCGCCCGGCGGTCCAGCCGGACACGGACGCCGCCGGGACGCGGTGACGTCCGTCAGGACCAGGTGAACGCCGGGTTCACGTGCATGCAGGCGCTGTCGTCCGCGCCGTTGAGTGCCTCGGCCGACTCCGGGGTCTTGTTGTCGGACTCGGGCGCCTCGTACGCCGTACCCTCGCGCCAGTCGGCGCCCACGACGAGGGTGACGCCCGAGACGTCGGTCGAGCGCCGCACCGAACTCGCGGGGATGCCGAGGGACTTGGCGACTCGCCGAGCGTCGCCCTCGAGGTCGGCGCTCGGGTAGCGGACGGTGGTGCGGTCCTCGCTGGGCAGCACCGAAGGGTCGGCGACGGCCTGGTCGAAGCCCTGCTCCACCAGCAGCGCGGCGACCGTGTTCGCGCGTCCGCGGGCCGCCGCGAGGGTGTCGGTGCGGGTGCCGTTGCGGACTTGGACCGCGATCTCGTCGTCGGGTGCGGCCGGGTCGGCCGGTTCCTTCGGCGCCTGTGAGGGCTTCTTGTCCTTCGTGTCCTTGCCGTCCAGCGCGATGTCCTCGCGCACCAGCCGGAACAGCTTCTCGGCGTCCTCGGTGGGCTCCACGCGGGCGCCCACGTAGCGGTTGGGCATCGTGGTCATGGTGATGCGCTCCGGCTCCACCTTGCGCAGCTCGTTGCTGAGGTCGTACAGCTTCTTGACGGTGTCCAGGCCCGGGTCGACGGTGAGTGCCCGGGTGGCCTCCTCGGCGAGCCTGCGCAGCTTGTTCGGGCTGCTCAGGGTGGCGTTCTCGCGCAGCGTGCGGACCAGCGAGTTCAGGTACATGTGCTGGGCCTTGGCCCGGGCGAGGTCGCTGCCGTCCTCGAAGCCGTAGCGGGTGCGCAGCCACTGCAGGGCCTGCTCGCCCTTGACCGGGTGGGTGCCCTTCTCCAGCTTCAGGCCGGAGCCGTGGCCCTTGCTGTCGCGCGAGTGGATGTTGGCGTCCACGCAGACCGGGACGCCGCCGACGGCGTCCGCCATCGACACCACGCCCGCGAAGTCGACCATGATGAAGTGGTCGATGTGGATGCCGGTGAGCTCCTGCCAGGTGGCGACCGTGCAGCCGGGCCCGCCGTGGCCGAGGCTCTGGTTGGTCATCGTCCGGCCCTCGCTCGCCGGATAGACCTTCCCGTCGTCCGGGTCGGTGCACTTGGGGATCTGCACGAGGGTGTCGCGGGGCATGCTGACGACCGACATGTTGCTGCGGTCGGCGGACAGGTGCACCAGCATCTGCACGTCCGCCAGCGGCGTCGAGCCGAACGTCTCGCGGGCGCCGCCCAGTTGCTGGTTCTCCTCGCTGTCCCGGGCGTCGGAGCCGATGACGAGGATGTTCAGCGGGGTCTGCCCGGCCGCGTTCGGCGTCGGCGCGGCGACCTTGTTGTCGCCCAGGTTCAGCGGGTCCTTCTTGATGTTGCTGTTGAGGTGCTCGTAGTAGAGGTAACCGGCGCCCGCCGTGCCCACTATGAGCACGGCGAGTGTCAACGCCGTCCAGCGCAGCACCCGTCGGCCCCGGCCCTTGCGGCGTCTGCCGGCCGCGTCGCCGCCCCCGTCACCGGCCTCGTCGACGGCCGCCCCGGACCGCTCGGCGGCGTCCGGTGCGCCCTGCCGCGTTTCCTCCCCCTGCACACTGCTTCGCGTCACTTCCGCGTCCCCTCCCCGCCCCCGCGCCCCCGCGCGGGCCCGTCGCCGCCCTGTCAGACGTACGGCGGGCCCGTCAGGTCAACTGGCGCACAGCTTCTGGTCGGCCGTGGTCTTGTCGACGTCCGGCGTCTTCACGGACGTGGCGTCGAGCTTGATACCGGCGCCCTTGAAGTCCTTGCCGAGGGTGAGGGTCATGGTGGGCAGGCCCTGGGCGTTGGTGACGCTCTCGCCGGGTTTCATGGCGGCGCCGGACAGGCCGAGGATCTCGGCGAGGGCGCGGGCCTGGGCGGCCTGGTCGGGGGCGTACTCCAGGGTGGTCTTGGCGATCTCGGCGTCGGCGTTGCCCGCGTTCTCGGACTTGGTGACGCCGGCCGTGGTCTGGAGGTAGTTCAGTTCCTGCTGGGCGCTGCCCGCCGGGGCGCCGCCGTTGAGGATGCGGACGCGGACCTCGGAGGGGTCGGACTTCGCGCCCTCCAGGCGGGCGGCGACGGCGGCGGCCTCCTTCTTCTTCTCCGCCTTCTCCTTCTTCTCGACCTCGGTGAAGGAGATGTCGTTCCTGATCGTGTTGAAGACCTGCTCGGCCGTGCCCGGCTTGAGGACGACCGTCACCGGCTTCGGCTCGTCCGGGTTGTCGATCACCGGCACCGTCATGAACGTGATGTTCTTCGTCGGCACCTTCTTCAGCTCCAGGGCGATGTCCTTGAGCGTGCCGACGTTGCCGATGGGCTTGTCCACGGTCAGCGCCTTGGTGGCGGCTTCGGCGAGCTTCAGCAGCTTGGTGGGGCTGGTGAGGGTGTCGCTGGAGGCCATCTTCCGCATCAGCGAGCCCAGGAACTGCTGCTGCACCTTGATGCGGTCCAGGTCGCCCTCGTTGCCGAAGGCGTGCCGGGTGCGGACGAAGGCGAGAGCCTGCTCGCCCTCGACCTTGGACTCGCCGGCGGGCAACTGGAGGTGGGACTTCGGGTCGTTGACGGCGTGCTCCACGCAGACGTCGACGCCGTCCACGGCCGTGGTGAGCGTCTTGACCGCGTTGAAGTCGGCCATCATGAAGTGGTCGGGCTTGATGCCCGTCGCTTCCTTCACCGTGCGCATGGTGCAGCCCGCGTTCCGGCCGCCCTCGCCGAGGCTCCGGTTGAAACGGACGTCCTGGTCCCCGGGGATGATCTCCTTCGAGCCGTCCTCCTGCGTGACCTCGCAGTCGGGGATGTCGACGATCAGGTCGCGGGGGATGCTGAGCGCGGTGGCGTTGGAGCGGTCCTCGGCGACGTGCAGCAGGATCGTGGTGTCGGCGTGGCCGACGCTGCCCTTGTCGCCGTAGCCCTCGTTGCCCTCGCCGGTGCGCTTGTCGGTGCCGATGATGAGGATGTTGAAGGCTTCGTCCTTCTTGAAGCTGCTGCTTCCGGCGCTGCCCACATCCGTCGTCGTGACGTTGCCCTCGAGGTGCTTGAGGTAGAGGTAGCCGCCGACACCGGCCGCGAGGACGACGAACGCGGTGCCGCCGCCGCCCCACAGCAGCGCCTTCCTGCCCTTCGACTTCTTCTTCGCCGGACGGCGTCCGCGCCGCCCCGGGGCCGGCTCCTCGGGAGCCGAGCGGCGTCGCCGCTGGGGCGGGACCTCCCGGCCGGGCGTGGCCGTACGGCCTGCCGTGCCGGTGGTGCCGGTGGTGCCGCCGTCGTCGGGGGAGGGGGTGCCGCTGTCGCGGGGGGCCGGCCTGCGAGGGCCCGGCACGGGTGACTGCGGTGCGGAAGGGGGCAGTCGCAGTTCGTATTCACCGGTGCGCGGATTCAGTACCCACTGGTCTGCGGGGTCGACGTCGTCTGCCCGCCCACGTCCTTGCGCGTCCACGGTCTCCCAATCCTCCGTAGGGGCCACGCGGCACCTTCTGCCGGAAGGCGCACGATAAAGGGTCAAGTTGTGCACGACGCCAGGGCGGACCTCGCGGCGGGGGCACCGGAGCGCTCACACTATCCGTCCAGTTCGGCGTGGAACTACTCCGGTGGCGCGCCCGCCGTCCCTACAAGCGGGCAAATCCCTCCTATTTTCCTGAGTTCCTACCATCGGTAGGGTGCGTACACGTCCATGCACTTACCGGTGTCCGAGCCGTTGAGGGCGTCGCTGTTGTCCGGCAGGTCTCCGGCCTCGGGCTTCTCCTGTCGCGGGTACGACGTGCCGGAGCGCCAGTCAGCTCCCACCACGAGCGTGATCCCCGACACGTCCGCGGACTGGCGCACGGAACTCGCCGGGATTCCCAGTGCCTCGGCCACGCGCCGCGCGTCCCCCGCCGTCTCCGGGCCCGGGTGGCGGACCACGGTCTTCTCCTCGGCGAGGGCGGCCGAGGTGTCCGTGGCCGCCTTGCCGAACCCCTTCCGCGCCAGCACCTCGGCGACCGCGCTCGCCCGGCCGCCGACCGGGCCGAGGGTGGCGGAGCGGGTGGCGTTCTGTACGAGGACGCCGATCTCGGCGTCGGGGGCGGCCGGGTCCTTCTCGGCGGCGGAGTCTTCGCCGGCGCCCGTGTTGCCGCCCTCGCCGCCCTCGCCGCCCTTGTCGTCGAAGGACACGTCCTCGCGGAGCATCGTCCACATCTTCTCGGCGTCAGCGGCCGGGAGCAGGTGGTTCTTGTCCTGAGGGTCCGCGACGGTGGGCATCGTCGTCATGGTGATGCGGTCCGTGGGGACGGTCTTGAGCTGCATGCCCAGGTCGTAGAGCTCCTTGACCGTGCCGATCTCCTGCGAGACCGTCAGGGACTTCGTGGCGGCCTCGGCCAGGTCCATCAGCCGGCCGGTGTCGGTGAAGATGTTCTGGTCCTTCAGGGTGCGGATCATCGAGTTCATGTACATGTGCTGCGCACGGGCACGCAGCAGGTCGCTGCCCCAGGCGTGCCGGGTGCGCAGCCACTGGAGCGCTTCCTCGCCCTTGACCTTGTGCGAGCCCTTCGTCATCTTCAGCCCGGAACCGCCGGGCACGGCGGGCAGCGGACGGTCCCACACGTTCTGGTTGACGCAGACCTCGACCCCGCCGACGGCGTCCGCCATCGCCACCACGCCCGCGAAGTCGATCGTCATCCAGTGGTCGATGTAGACGCCGGTGAGGTTCTCCCAGGTGGCCAGGGTGCAGCCGGCGCCGCCGCGGCCGAGGGACTCGTTGATGATGGCGTTGGTCGCCGGGTACTTCTCGCCGGTCTTCGGGTCGGTGCACGCGGGGATGTCGACCCTGGTGTCCCGGGGGATGCTCACCACGGCGGCGCTCTTGCGGTCCGCGGACAGGTGGATGAGCATCTGCACGTCGCCCAGGGGCGGGTTGTCGCGGTGGTTCCTGCCGCCGCCCAGGGCCACGTTGGCGTCGGAGGCGCGGCTGTCGGAGCCGATCAGCAGGATGTTCAGGGGCGTCTGCCCGGCCGCGTTCGGCTCGGGCTTGTCCGCCTTGGAGTCGCCGCTGCTGCGCTCGCCCTTCTGGATGTTGCCGTTCAGGTGCTCGTAGTAGAGGTATCCGGCGCCCGCTGTGCCGAGTATCAGCACCGAGAGGACCGTCGCGGACCATCGCAGCGCGCGGTGCCGGCGCCCGGTGCGACGCCGCCCGGCCCGCCTGCCCGGGCCGGGGCCGCCGTCCCCGGAGTCCCCGCCGCCCCGGGCGGCACCCGGTCGTGTTCGGTCCCCGTGCACACTGCTCTGCGTCATGTCCCTCTTCCCACCCTCGTCCCCGCGGACGTGCCCCGGGCCCCTCCCCGTTCGCACAGTTGGACGTACGAGGTGCCCTGTTGGCTGTACGGCGTCGCCGACGGACTGTCGTACTGTCAGACGCGCGCCGGGCCCGTCAGGTCACTTCGCGCACTCGACCTTGTCCGCCGTGGACTTCTTGGCGCCCTCGGGAACCTCGGCCGGCGCGTTGAGCTTCGCTCCGGCTTCCTTGAAGTCCTTGCCGAGGGTGAGGGTCATGGTGGGCAGGCCCTGGGCGTTGGTGACGCTCTCGCCGGGTTTCATGGCGGCGCCGGACAGACCGAGGATCTCGGCGAGGGCGCGGGCCTGGTCGGCCTGGTCGGGGGCGTACTCGAGGGTGGTCTTGGCGATCTCGGCATCGGCGTTGCCCGCGTTCTCGGACTTGGTGACGCCGGCCTCGTTCTGGAGGTAGCGCAGTTCCTGCGAGGCGCTGCCGCCGGGGGCGCCGCCGTTGAGGATGCGGACGCGGATCTCGGAGGGGTCGGACTTCTCGCCCTTCAGGCGGGCGGCGACGGCGGCCTTCTCCTTCTTCTCCTTCTCCGACTCCTTCTTCTTGACCTCGGTGAAGGAGACGTCGTTCTTGATCATGTCGAAGACCTGCTGGGCCGGCCCCTCCTGGAGGACGACCGTCACCGGCTTCGGCTCGGCCGGGTTGTCGCGCACCGGCACCGTGGCGAAGGTCAGGTTCTTGGTGTTGAGCTTGCCCAGCTCCAGCCCGAGGTCCTTCAGCTTGCCGATGCTGTCCAGCTTGGAGTCGACGGTCAGCGCCTCGGTCGCGGCCTCGGCCAGCTTCACCATCTTCGTGGGGCTGGTGAGGGTGTCGTTGGACTTGAGCTTGCGCATCAGCGAGCTGAGGAACTGCTGCTGGAGCTCGATGCGGCTCAGGTCGCCGCCGAAGCCGACGGAGTGCCGGGTGCGGACGAAGGCCAGGGCGTCCTCGCCCTTGATGGTGTGCTCGCCCTTCGGCAGGTCCAGGTGCGAGTCGGGGTCCTTGATGTCCTTCGCCAGGCACACCTCGACCCCGCCGATCGCCGAGGTCAGCGTCTTGACCGCGTTGAAGTCGGCCACCATGAAGTTGTCGGGCGTGACGCCCGTCAGCTCGGTGACGGTGCGCATGGTGCAGCTGGGCGTACGGCCGTTCTGGCCGAGGCTGTTGTTGAAGCGGACGCCGGTGGAGCCGGGGATGACCTCCGTCGTCCCGTCCTCCTGCGTGGTCGGGCAGTCGGGGATGTCGACGATCAGGTCGCGGGGGATGCTGAGCGCGGTGGCGTTGGAGCGGTCCTTGGCGATGTGCAGCAGGATCGTGGTGTCGGCGTGTCCGGCGCTGCCCGTGTCGCCGTAGCCCTCGTTGCCCAGGCCGGTGCGCTTGTCGGTGCCGATGACGAGGATGTTGATCGCCTCGTCCTTGCGGAAGCCTCCGGTGCCGGCGCCGTCGTCGGGGAGCGACTGGATGTTGTCGTTGAGGTGTTGCAGGTAGAGGTACCCGGCCGCGCCCGTGGCGAGGACCACGAAGGCCATGGTGCCGACGGTCCACAACAGGACCTTCTTGCCCTTCGACTTCTTCTTCGCCGGACGCCGCCGCCCCCGCCGCCCGGGCGGCGGCTCCTCGGGCGCCGAGCGGCGCCTGCGGGGAGGAGGGACCTCACGACCCGGGGCGGACGGGGTGGACGGGGGAGCGGGGGTGGCGCCGCGGGGGCCCGGAATTCTCGACTGCGGTGCGGAAGGGGGCGGTCGCAGTTCGTATTCACCGGTGTGCGGGTTGAGTACCCACTGGTCTGCGGGGTCTATGTCTTCCGCCCGCCCACGGCCTTGCGCGTCCACGATTGCTCGAATCCTCCGTCGGGGCCACGCGGCGCCCTCCCCTCGAGGCGCCCGGTCTGGCTCACTGAGTGCGCGGCCCCGGGCATCACTCACCTCGTGGCCGGGCACACCGGCCCGATCACATTAGCCCCACGGTTCCTCACCGGGCGACGCCCGTGACACATTCCACGAACCTTACAACTGGGCATTCCGGCGCATTTATTGGACAACTGTCCGCACTTCCGTGCCCGTTCCGCGTACCGCTCGTCCCGTCTTGGAATGCGCTTTACTCGCAGATGTCTTCGGCGGCGGTGTTCCCGCTGAACGTCGGCGCCGGGGAATCACCGGTTCCGGATTCTCCGGATTCTCCTGGCTCCCGGGGGCCGGCCGACGCGTCCCCGTCGTTCCCCGCCGCGACCGCCACGGGCTTGTCCGTCCGAAGGCGGGTGAACAACTCCTCCGCGTCCGGCTCCACGAGTTGGTCGCGATTGGCGTCACCCGCATACGACTCCCGCGGCACGGTCAGGAATTGCACGCGCCCGGTGGGAATGTCGCGCAGCCCCCGTACGAGGTCGTACAGACCACGCAGGCTCGCCAGATCCGGATCCGTCGTGAGCGAGGAAGTGGCCGCGTCCAGAACGGGATACAGCTTCACGGGATTCAGCAGTACGCCATTGCTCTGCACCTTGTTGACGAGAGCCCCCAGAAAACGCTGCTGCCGGTCCATCCGGTCGGTGTCGCTGCCGTCGCCGAGCGACTTGCGGGCCCGGACGTAACCGAGGGCCTGCTCCCCGTCGAGCGTCACCCGGCCCGCGGGCAGCCGCAGCTCGGCGGCCTCGTCGTTCACCGGCTCGCGCAGGCACACCTCGACGCCGTCGAGCGCGTCGACCATCTCCTTGAAACCCTGGAAGTCGACGACCACGTGGTGGTCGATCCGGATGCCGGTCAGCTTCTCGACCGTCCGGATCGTGCACGCCGAACCGCCCACCTCGTAGGCGTAGTTGAACTGGGCGAACACAGGCTCCGAACGCTTTCCGTCCGAGCGGCGGCAGCCGGGCACGTCCACCATCAGGTCGCGGGGGAGGGAAACTGCGGTGGCACTGTCCCGGCCCGCGGCCAGGTGCAGCAGGATCGTGGTGTCCGACCGCTCGGTCCCGTCGTTGCGCCCGTAACGGGCGTTGCCTTCGCCGGAGCGGGTGTCCGACCCGATCACCAGGACGTTCTGCGCGCCGCGGACCAGCGCGGTGGGCCGCTCCTTCTCGTACCGGGCGAGTTCGGCGGCCGCCGCCTCGTCCGCGGTGATGTTGCCGCTCAGCTTGGCGTAGACGGCCCATCCGCCCCCCACGGCGCCGACGGCCAGCACGGCGACCGCGGCCCCGGCCCACCCCAGCCGTCGCCTCCGACGCCGCCGCCGCAGCCCGTCCCCGGTCGCGGACGCCCCGAGGGGCGTGCCTGCGTCGTCGTCGCTCACGTCTCCCTCCGTCCCGCACACGTGCGCTCCTACGACCATGACCCGAGCGGACGCGAAAGACGGAACGGGGCTACGCCGAACGGGGCACGGGGCCCGTCTCCCCTCCCAGCCTGCGGCGCGCGCGACCGCCTCCCTGCCCAGCCTGCGGCGTGCGCGACTGCCTTCCTGCCCAGCCTGCGGCGTGCGCGACTGCCTTCCTGCCCAGCCTGCGGCGTGCGCGACTGCCTTCCTGCCCAGCCTGCGGCGTGCGCGACTGCCTCCCTGCCCAGCCTGCGGCGCGCGCGACTGCCCCACCCAGCCTGCGGGGGCGCCTGCCCAGCCTGCGGGCACGCGTGCCCACCCCCCACCCAGCCTGCGGGCACGCGTGCCCACCCCCCACCCAGCCTGCGGGCATTCGTGCCGCTTAGGGCGGCACGGGTGGGCGCAGGCGGCACCCCGTCAGCGCCGGGCCGCGCGACCCACCCCACGTTCACACCCACGCGGGTACCTGTTCAACGCCGGTGCCCGCTGCCCCCCCGTCACCCGAAGAAACCTCACCGAGCCGTAGCCGAAACCCGCTCCGCCTCGATCCGCTGATCCAGCACCCCGTCCCCCGCCCGCTCCAGATGCCGGCACAACACCACCGACCCCCCACTCGCCAACGGCCCGTACAACCCCGCGCTCAACCCCTCCCACGTGTCGTACGGCAACCCCGACAGAATCCGCGCCCCCGGCCCCGTGAGCCCCAGCCCCGACGCCTCCGCCCGAGCCCGCTCCACGACCTCCGCCCCGCTGAACTCCCGCCCGGCCACGATCAGCGCGGGCGCCTCCGGATCCACCGGCACGTACGGCACGAACCGGTCCCCCTGCCCCGGCACCTCCACCGCGTAATCGGCGAAGCCCACCGGCGCGGCCGGCGCGAACCGCCCCCCGAGCGGCCGCAGCGCCAGCGCGATCCGCGGACCCGGGCACGCCCGCGCCGCCTCCAGCGACTCCGGGTCCGGCCCGCTCACCACGACGTCCGCCGCCGCGGCGTCGCCCGCCACGTCGGCGACCACACCCACCGACGCGCACGCCAGCAGCCACACCGCCGTCTGCCAGTGCGCGGGCAGCAGCAGCGCGACCCGGTCGCCGGGTTCGACGGACAGTTCGTCCTGGAGCAGGTTCGCGGTCTTGGCCACCCAATTGGCGAAGGTGGCCACGGACAGTTCGACGCGTTCGCCGGTGGCGTCGTCGTAGAAGGTCACCAGCGGGCGTCCCGGGTCCGCGGCGAGCGCGGAACTCAGCAGGTCGGCAGGGGTGCGATCGGTCGCGTTCATCCGCGCAAGCCTACGCGGGCCCGCCCCCGCGCACCGGGCGTACGGCGTACCGCACCGCCACCGGATCGGACGAAAACGCCCTACGGCCCGTCAGTTCACCATTGGACAGATATGTCCATGAATGACCACGATCCCTTGCATGCGTGGATTCCTTGCTTCCTCGATCGGTGTCACGTGTGCGGCGGCCCTGGCCCTCCCGCTCACCCCGCCCGCGTCGGCGGCAACCACCCCCGCGAACCGAGGAGCGGCGCCGACCCAGGCGTACGTCCCCGGCAGCACCCAGTCGCTGCCCCTCGCCCCCCTGGGCCGGGACCGCGCCCCCGGCTCTGCCGAACAGGGCGTCCCCCGCCGGGACGTACCGCACTTCTCACTGGTCGGCGTCGTCTGGGACGACCCCGCCACCGAACTCCACGGCCAGGTCCAGGTCCGCACCCGCGCCGCCGCCACCGGCGTCTGGTCCGGCTGGCAGGAGCTGGAAACCCACAACGCCGACCACGCCGCCGACCCCGGCACCCCCGAGAGCACCTCGGGCCGCGTCCGCGGCGCCACCGCACCGCTGTGGGTGGGCGAGTCCGACGGCGTGGAGGTCCGGGTACGGCCCGACAGCGCGCCGGGGGCCGCCCGAACCGCCTCGCACACCGCCGGAACTGCCCGGCACACGGCTTTCGCGCTCCCCACCGGTATGCGCCTCGAACTCGTCGCCCCCGGCGAGGGAGCCCCGCCCGCACCCGAGGACGGCCCTCGCACCACCACCGCCACTACCACCGCCGGCTCCGCCCCGATCGACGCCTACGAGATCCCGGCGGAACGGCAGCGATCCAAGCCGTACACCGGCCCCCGCCCCAGCATCACCACGCGCCGCGGCTGGGGCGCCGACGAGAAGCTGCGCGAGAAGAAGTTCGTGTACACGAAGAAGGTGAAGGCGGCCTTCGTGCACCACTCGGCCACCGGAAACAACTACCGCTGCTCGCAGGCCCCGTCAGTCATTCGCAGTATCTACCGCTACCACGTCAACAGCATGGGCTGGCGCGACCTCGGCTACAACTTCCTCATCGACAAGTGCGGAAAGATCTACGAGGGACGGGCCGGGGGAGTGAGCAAGGCCGTCCTCGGAGCGCACACCTACGGCTTCAACTCCAACAGCATGGGCATCGCCGTACTCGGCACCTACAGCTCCAAGAAGCCGTCGTCCGCCGCCGTGAAGGCGGTCGCCCGGCTCACCGCGTGGAAGCTCGGGCTCTCCGGCATGAATCCGCGCGGAAAGACATACCTGAAGTCCGGTGGTGGCAATCTCTACCGAAAAGGCAAGAACGTACGACTGAACGTCATCTCCGGGCACCGTGACGGCTTCGCCACGAGCTGCCCAGGCAAGAAGCTCTACGGCAAGCTCGGCACGGCCCGCTCGACGGCGGCGAAGTACCAGGGCCGCTGAGGGCGGCACACCGCACGACCACCGACGGCGCCGAGGAACGGTCTGCATACACTGGCCGGCCGAAAGACAGTTCGGCCGGTCCCGGCAGGAAGCAGAGACGACGGTGACAGAAGCGATCCTCCTGGTCGGTGGCAAGGGCACGCGGCTGCGTCCGCTGACGGTGCACACGCCCAAGCCCATGGTCAGGGCGGCGGGGGTGCCGTTCCTCACGCACCAGCTGGCGCGGGCCAAGGCCGCGGGCGTCGAGCACATCGTCCTCGCGACGAGCTACCTGGCCGAGGTCTTCGAGCCGTACTTCGGCGACGGATCGGCCCTGGGGCTCCACCTCGAGTACGTCACCGAGGAGGAGCCGCTCGGCACCGGCGGCGCGATCCGCAACGTGGCGTCCCGGCTGCACTCCGGCCCCGAGGAGCCGGTGCTGATCTTCAACGGCGACATCCTGACGGGCCTGGACATCGGGGCGCTGGTCCGCACCCACGAGACGACGGGCGCGGACGTCTCCCTGCACCTGACGAAGGTGACCGACCCGAGGGCGTACGGGCTGGTCCCCACGGACGACACGGGGCGGGTGCTGGCCTTCCTGGAGAAGCCCCAGACGCCCGAGGAGATCGTCACCGACCAGATCAACGCGGGCGCGTACGTCTTCCGGCGCTCGGTCATCGACACGATCCCGGCGGGCCGCCCCGTCTCTGTCGAGCGGGAGACCTTCCCGGAACTGCTGGCCACCGGAGCGCACCTCCAGGGCATGGTCGACTCCACGTACTGGCTGGACCTGGGCACGCCGGCGGCCTTCGTACGCGGCTCGGCGGACCTGGTCCTGGGCCGCGCCCCGTCCCCGGCGATACCGGGCCGCTGCGGGGACCGTCTCGTCCTGCCCACGGCACGCGTCGCACCCGACGCCAAGCTGGCCGGCGGGACGGTGGTCGGAGAGGGTGCCTTCGTGGCGGAGGGCGCGCGCGTCTTCGGCAGCACGATCCTTCCGGGCGCGGTCATCGAACCCGGCGCGGTCATCACCGACTCCCTCATCGGCACGCGCGCCCGCGTCGGCACCCGTTCGGTCCTCACGGACACGGTCATCGGCGACGGTGCGGTCATCGGCGCCGACAACGAACTCCGCTCCGGCGCCCGCATCTGGTGCGACGCCCACATCCCGCCGGCGGCACTGCGCTTCTCGTCCGACACGTAGGCCTGCGGCGGCGGGGGTGCGGGTGGCGCGGTTCCGTTGTGGGTGGGTCGGGGCCGCGCCGGGGGGTGCCCGTCCTCGGAACGGCGCGGAATCGGTCGGCTACGGGGCTGAACGGCGCGGACGCGCCAACCGCTGCGGGCGTACACCCCCCGACACGTCCCCTTCCCGCCGTACGCGGCTGTCCCGCCGTAGCTGCGGGCAGTCGTGCCGCTGGGGCGGCACGGGTGGGCGCAGCGGCACCCCGTCGCGCCGGGCCGCGCGACCCACCCCCGACGACCACACCCACGCCGGGCGCGAAGGAAACCCCGGCCCACGCGTCCCACCCACACCCCCGCCGACCCCCACCGTCACAACCGCTCAATCCCCCGCGGAGCCATCCGCGGCGCCCGCCGCCCCGGCACCCGCCCGCTCAGCAACACCAGCCGAGCCGCCCGATGCCGCTGCCCGGCATAAGGCTCCAGCAGCCGCAGCATCACGGAGTCGTCCGCGTACCGGTCCCCGCCCAGCGCGAACCCCACGATCCCCGGCAGGTGCAGGTCCCCCACCGTCACCGCGTCCGGCGCCCCGTGACTGCGCTGCACGGTCTCCGCGGACGTCCACGGCCCGATCCCGGACACGATCTCCAGCCGCTCCTGCGCGGCCGCCGGCTCCATCCCGGCCGCTTCCTCGAGCCGCGCGGCGACCCGCACCGCCCGCAGGATCGTCGACGCCCGCTTGTCGTCGACGCCGGCCAGGTGCCACTCCCAGGACGGGATCAGCGCCCACGTCCGCGCCGCCGGCATGACGTACATCCGCCCGGGCGCGGGCCCCGGCGCCGGCTCCCCGAACTTCCGTACGAGCAGCCGCCACGCCTGGTACGCCTCCAGCGTCGTGACCTTCTGCTCCAGGATCGAGGGGATCAGCGACTCCAGGACCAGTCCGGTCCGCGTCAGCCGCAGCCCCGGACGCCGGTGCGCGGTGTGCGCCAGCAGTCGGTGCCGCGGCACGAACGCGGACGGGTCGTCGTCGGCGCCCAGCAGCCGCGGCAGCCGGTCCAGCAGCCACTCCGCTCCCGGCCCCCAGGCCTCGCCCCGCACCTCGCCGCCGCGCGAGGTGACCCGCAGGGTGCCCGGACCGGCGGGTGTCCGGCTCGCCCGCCACAACGACCCGTCCGGCATCGTGCGGAAGGTCGGATCGCCCGGCCCGCGCCGCAGCGGCCCGAGGACCAGCCCCAGCTCCAGCGGCCCGTCCGGCACCCACACCCGTACCTTGCCCGGTGCGGCGGCCTGCCGGGGCACCGCGGCCGGGGGTACGACGGTCTCCCCGCCGCGCACCGTGGTGCGCGTGGGGCGGGGAGCGAAACGTCCTGCCACTGGTGAGGTCCTTGGGAGGGAGAGGGAGCTCCTACGAGGGTAGAGGCTCGGCCGGCCGGCTCACCGCACCTCGATGAACGACCCCGCGTCCCGCTCGGGCCGCGCCTTCGGCTCCCCGGCGGGGTGACCGACGGCGACCGCGCCCATCGGGTCCCAGTCGTCCGGCAGCTCCAGCACCTCCCGTACGACACTTCTGCAGAACATCGTCGAGGACACCCAGGCCGAGCCCAGCCGCTCCCCGGCGAGGGCGACCAGCAGGTTCTGCACGCCCGCGCCGGTGGCGACCACGAACATCTCCCGCTCGGCCCCGTCCCGCCGCTCGTCCCCGTAGGTGTGCGAGCCGTCCATGACCAGGCAGGGGACGACGAGGTACGGGGCGTTGCGCAGGACGTCGCCGCGCCGGATCCGCTTGGTGACGGACTCCTCGGTCTTGCCGTCCCGGCGCAGGTCCGCGATCCAGGCGTCGCGCATCGCGTCCAGCAGGCGGGTGCGGGAGTCCGCGGACTCCAGCAGTACGAAACGCCACGGCGTCGTGTGGTGCGGGGCCGGTGCCGTCACCGCCGCCGCCACCGCGCGGCGCACGGCACCGGGGTCGACGGGCTCGTCGGTGAAGGCCCGTACGGTGCGGCGCTGGGTGACCGCCTGCCGCACCGCCTCGGAGGTGCCCAGCCGGAACATGTCGTCGCGTGCGCCGCGGACCATCGCGCGGGCGCCCTCGCCGTCGTCCTCGGAGATCGCGTGCGGCAGGCCGCGCACTACGGCGACCGGCAGGCCCGCGGCCTTGCCCTTGACCAGGTCGCCCGCGGCGGCGAGTTCGTCGGCGGTGGCGATGATCGTGGCACTGAGCGGATTGCCGTGCGCGTCGGTGCCGCCGCGCAGGTCGTCCAGGACGCGGACGCCGGCGGCGCCGATCGCCACGTCGGTGAGGCCGGACCGCCAGGGGCGGCCGAAGGTGTCCGTGACGACCACGCCGACGTCGACGCCGAGTGCGTCGCGCAGGCCCTCGCGGATGACGCGGGCGGAGGCGTCCGGGTCCTCGGGGAGCAGCAGGACCGTGCCGGAGGGGGTGTTCGAGGCGTCCACCCCGGCCGCGGCCATGACCAGGCCCTGGCGGTTCTCCACGATGCGCAGCGTGCCGCGCCGGGCCACCACCCGTACCGTCTCCGCGTCGATCGCGGCCTCCCGGTCGGCGGCCCGGACGATCCGGCCCTCGGCTTTGGAGACGATCTTGGAGGTGACGAGCAGCACGTCCCCGTCGGCGAGGGCGGGCTCGGCCGCCGCGATCAGCTTGGCCAGGTCGTCGCCGGGTGCCACCTCGGGCAGGCCGGGGACGGCCCACACCCGGTAGCCGGGAGCGCCGTCGCTCATGCCTCGCGCACCTCCTCCGCCAGCGTCAGGGCCTCCCGGGCCATCTGCGCGGTCGCGTCGAGGTCGGTCATCATCAGCGGCACGGCGCGGCAGAGGATGCCGGCCGCCTTCACGCGCGTGACGGACTCCGCGTCGACCGTGTCGACGAGCCAGCCGTCGAGCAGCCCCGAGCCGTAGTGCTCGGCGACCGCGGCGGCGGTGGACTCCACGCCGACCGCCGCGAGGACCTTGTCGGCCATGCCGCGCACGGGCGCGTCCCCGACGATCGGGGAGAGGCCCACCACCGGCACTCCGGCGTCGGCGATCGCCTCCCGGATGCCGGGCACGGCGAGGATCGTGCCGACCGAGACGACCGGGTTGGAGGGCGGGAAGAGGATGACGTCCGCCTCCGCGATGGCCTCCAGCACGCCGGGGGCCGGCTTCGACTGCTCGGCGCCGACGGGGACGACCGCCTCGGCGGGGACCGAGGCCCGCAGTCGTACCCAGTACTCCTGGAAGTGGACCGCCTTGCGTTCGCCGTCCAGCTCCACGGCGACGTGGGTCTCCACGCGGTCGTCGGTCATCGGGATCAGGCGTACGCCGGGCTTCCAGCGGTCGCACAGGGCCTCGGTCACCGCGCTCAGCGGGAACCCGGCGGTGATCATCTGGGTCCGCACGATGTGCGTGGCGAAGTCGCGGTCGCCCAGGCCGAACCACTCGGGCCCGACACCGTACGCCGCGAGTTCCTCCTTCAGGTGGAAGGTCTCGTCGGCCCGTCCCCAGCCCTGCTCCTCGTTGATGCCGCCGCCGAGCGTGTACATCACCGTGTCGAGGTCCGGGCAGACCTTCAGCCCGAAGAGGTGGATGTCGTCCCCGGTGTTGCCGATGACCGTGATGTCCGCGTCCGGCGCGGCCTGCTTCAGACCACGCAGGAACCGGGCACCGCCGATGCCGCCTGCCAGAACCACAATGCGCATGGCCCCAGTCTTGCAGGCGGGTACGACAGTGCGTCAGGCAGTCGTCACCGCGCCCGTGTCCGTGCTCCGCGCGGTGGCCGAGCACTGCGGGGAGTGCATGGGCATCTCGGTCAGGCCCGGGAAGTAGACGTGCAGGCTGACCGCCGGCTCCAGCGCGTCGTTGACCACCTCGTGCACGTGTCCCGGGGCGAAGACCTTCTGCGTCCCCGGTCGCAACGCGCGCGTGCCGCGTTCCGTGCGCTCGGTGAGGGCGCCCTCCAGGACGGTCCACACGCCGGAGGAGGGCCCGTGGTCGTGGCGTCCGCTGCCCTGGCCGGGCAGCCAGGACAGGAGCCAGACCTCGTAGCCGGGGCCGGTGCGCAGCCGGTGGTACCAGCGTGTCGTCGCGTCGTACCGGACGAGGTCCTGCCACGCGGACCGGTCGGCGGCCAGGGAGCGGACCAGGCCGGCGAACTCGGCGACGGTGGCCGGGTGCTCGCGCGGTGCCTGGAGGAGGTGGGGGACTTCGAGGATGTCGCCGGCGATCTGGAGGTCGCTGTCGCTGTTCATGGGTGGGGTGGGTCCTCGGCGGGAGAGTCAGGAGGAGAACAGGAGAAGGGCGGGAGTCGCGGGATGGCTCAGTGCGCCCTGGTGGGGCGGGGAGAGACGGGCACGGGTCGCGTGGGCCCGGGCGACGGCCGGAGCGCGGTGGGGCTCAACAGCCGGAACAGCAACAACAGCTACAGCGAGCGTGGGCAGCACCGTGGGACCCGGCGGTGCGGGTCGAGGTGAGCGCCAAGTTCGCGAGCATGCCCACAAGGACAGCGGCTCACACCGGCACTGTCAACTCGATGCCCGTTATGTGGGACATGTTTCACCTCATCCGGTTCATCTGGCAGGTGAAAGGTTTGCTCAGGCGGCTTCCAGGACACATGGCGCACAAGCCGGGCGCACAACCCCCGTTGCGATCCCGTGATCCGAATGTGATCAGCTTCGCTTCGGCGTGTGTATCGGAACGGGATCGAACGCCCGGACGTCCTCCCTGGTGCGGACTCTGCTCGGGGTGAGTGTCCCGGTGGGTCTCGTTGGTATGTCAAGGTTTATGCCGATTTGAACACTTTCCGCATGGCCTTGGTTCCGCAGAGTGAATAAGGGGCCCAATAGCAGATCCCGGCTTGACTCGCCCGGAGCAGCACACTTGTAATTTCACTCGTGTCGTTCAGCCGGAATCGATAACGGCTGGATCACGGGGACGCGAAAGACAGACGAGGGGCGCACATGACCGAGCTGGTGCAGCAACTGCTGGTCGACGACGCGGACGAGGAGCTCGGCTGGCAGGAGCGCGCACTGTGCGCCCAGACCGACCCCGAATCCTTCTTCCCCGAGAAGGGCGGCTCCACCAGAGAGGCCAAGAAGGTCTGCCTCGCCTGTGAGGTCCGCTCCGAGTGCCTCGAGTACGCCCTTGCCAACGACGAGCGTTTCGGTATCTGGGGCGGCCTCAGCGAGCGGGAGCGCCGCCGGCTGAAGAAGGCCGCCGTCTGACACGACGACGGGAAACTGCGGTGACGGCCCCTCACGGGTGGGTTGTCCACAGGCGGCGGGCCGTCATTCCGCCCAGCCGATAGTGTGGGCGCTCGTCCGAGACGCCCCGCCACTCCCAACAGGCACGGGCGTCCACCGCAGTCCACCGAACCGGGGCCCGTACCTCGATGTCCGTGCACAGCCACACGGCAGCCCAGCAAGACCTCGCTGCCACACCTGAGTTCCCGCGTCACGTCGTGACCGCGGTCCTCGTCGCCCACGACGGAGCCCGCTGGCTGCCCGACGCGCTCGCCGGGCTGCTCGGCCAGGAACGCCCCGTCCAGTACGCCGTCGCCGCCGACACCGGCAGCGCCGACGACTCCGCCCGGCTGGTCACCGAAGCCCTCGGCGACGACCGCGTGCTCCACCTCGCCCGGCGCACCGGCTTCGGCCAGGCCGTCGAGGAGGCCGCCCGCGTCGCACCCGTCCTCACCCCGGAGGACCTGCCGTACCTGAGGCGGCCGAGCGGCTGGGACCCCGTCACCCGCACCTGGCGCGACGACGCCTACGACCTGCCGGAGCTTCCCCACGGAGAACCGGTCCAGTGGCTGTGGCTGCTGCACGACGACTGCGCCCCCGAACCCGACGCCCTGGCCCAGCTGCTGCGCGTCGTGGACAACGAGTACGAACTCGGCCGCGACGACGTCGCCGCCGTCGGCCCCAAGCTCCGCGGCTGGTACGACCGCAGGCAACTGCTGGAGGTCGGCGTCTCCATCGCCAACTCCGGCCGCCGCTGGACCGGCCTGGACCGCCGCGAACAGGACCAGGGCCAGCACGACCACGTGCGGTCCGTCCTGTCGGTGTCCTCCGCCGGCATGCTGATCCGGCGTGACGTCTTCGAACGGCTCGGCGGGTTCGACCGCCGGCTGCCCCTGATGCGCGACGACGTCGACCTGTGCTGGCGCGCCAACGCGACCGGACTCCGCGTCCTCGTCGCCCCCGAGGCGGTCGTACGCCACGCCGAGGCGGCCTCCCGCGAGCGACGCACCGTCGACTGCGCGGGCCGCACCACCGCCTCCCCGCACAAGGTGGACAAGGCGGGCGCCGTCCACACCCTCCTCGTCAACACCCGCACCGCCGCCCTGCCCTGGGTGCTGCTGCGCGTGGTCCTCGGCACCCTGCTGCGCACCCTCGCCTACCTCGTCGGCAAGGTCCCCGGCCAGGCCCTCGACGAGATCCGCGGCCTGCTCGGCGTCCTGCTGCGGCCCGAGCGCATCCTCGCCGGACGGCGCGAACGCGGTCGCCCGCAGGTCGAGAAGGACGAACTGCGCTCCCTGTTCCCGCCGCCCGGCGCGACCATCCGCGTCACCGTCGAACAGGTCGCCGGCAACCTCGCCGGCGCCTCCGACGCCGAGGCGGCCGCGGGCGCCGGACGGCACGGCGGCGCCATCGAGTCCGGACCCGGCGGCGACGACGCCGACTTCCTCGAGGTCGAGCAGTTCTCCCGCCTCAAGCGCGTCGCCCGCAAGCCCGGCCCGGTGCTCTTCCTGATCCTGCTGTTCGTCTCCCTGGCCGCCTGCCGCGCCCTGTTCGGCGGCGGCGCACTGGCGGGCGGCGCCCTGCTGCCCGCCCCGGCCGGCGCCGGCGAGCTGTGGTCGCGGTACGCGGACGCCTGGCACACCGTGGGCACCGGCGGCACCGCCTCCGCGCCGCCCTACCTCGCGATCGTCGCCACGCTCGCCTCCCTGCTGCTCGGCTCGACCGGGCTCGCGGTCACCCTGCTGCTGGTCTGCTCCGTGCCCCTGGCCGGCGCCACCGCGTACTTCGCCTCCCGCCCGCTGGTCCCCTCCCGGCTGCTGCGCGCGTGGGCGGCCGTCGCCTACGCGTTCCTGCCCGCCGCCACCGGTGCCCTGGCCGGCGGCCGCATCGGCACCGCCGTCCTCGCCGTGCTCCTCCCGCTCATCGCCCGCGCGGGCGCCGCCGCGGCCGGACTGACGGGCTCCTCCGGCACCCGCGGAAGCTGGCGCGCCACCTGGGCGTACGCCCTGCTGCTGACGATCACCACCGCCTTCACGCCCGTCGTGTGGCCCATCGCGCTGCTCCTCGGAGCCGGCGTCCTGGTGCTGCGCCGCGGCGACATCACGGCGTACGGCCTGCGCTTCCTCGCCCAGCTCGGCACCCCCCTGCTGCTCCTCGCCCCCTGGTCTCTGTCGCTGCTGCCGTTCGGCTTCTTCGACGAGGCGGGGCTCGAGTACGGCGCCTCGGCCGCCTCCGCCCTGGACCTGCTCGGCGCCAGCCCCGGCGGCCCCGGCACGGTCGGCGGGCTGGTCCTCATCGGCATCGTGCTGGCCGCGCTCGCCGCCCTGCTGCGCTCGGAGCGGCAACTGGGCATCCGCATGGCCTGGGCCGTCGCCGTGGTCGCCCTGGTCTTCGCGGTCCTGTCCAACCGCTCCGCCTGGGCCGGCCCCGCCACCCTCGTCTACGGCCTCGCCCTCCTGGCCGCCGCGACCCTCGGCGCCGACGGAGCCCGCTTCCGCGTGGCCGAGCAGAGCTTCGGGTGGCGCCAGCCGGTCGCCGCGCTGATCGCCCTCGCCTCGGCCGTCGGCCCGCTGATCGCCGCCGCCGGCTGGATGATCGGGGGCGCCGACGGTCCCCTGGAGCGACGCGACCCCACTCAGGTACCGGCGTTCGTCGCCGAGGAGAGCCGCACCCGCGACCAGGCCCGCACCCTCGTCCTCGACAGCGACTCCGCGGCCCACGTGAGCTACATGCTGGTCCGCGGCTCCGGTGCCCGCCTCGGTGACGGCGAAGTGGCCGCCGGCGACGGCGGGAACAGCCGGCTCGACAAGATCGTCGCCAACCTGGTGGCCGGTTCCGGCGCCGACCAGGCCGACCAGCTCGGCGGCTTCGCCGTGCGCTACGTCCTCGTCCACAAGGGCGCGCCCCGCGAGGTCACCCGCGTCCTGGACGCCACACCCGGCCTGAGCCGGCTCAGCCAGCAGGACGGCAGCGGGCTGTGGCGGGTGGACCAGGAGGTGGCGCGCGCGACCATCGTGGCCGGCGCCGGCGCCGGCGCCGGTGCCGAGGACGGCTCCGGCGACGGTGACCGTGCCGGTGAGCCGCAGCCCGTCGCGGCCGGCCCCGTCGAGATCCACACCGAGGTCCCGTCTGGCCCCGAGGGCCGCGTGCTGCGCCTCGCCGACACCGCCGCCGAAGGGTGGACGGCCACCCTGGACGGCAAGCCGCTCACCCGCACCACGGTCGACGGCTGGGCGCAGGGCTTCGAACTCCCCGCCGTCGGCGGGAAGCTGGACGTCACCTACGACGGTCCCCTCACCCACACCCTCTGGTTGTGGGCCCAGGGCCTCCTCGCCGTCGTCCTGGTCGTCCTCGCCCTGCCGGGCAGACGCCGTGACGTCGACGACGACCTGCCCGACGAACCGCTCGTCCCGGCCCAGGCCGTCGAGGGCGAGGGCCGCCGGGCCCGGCGGCTGCGAGCCCAGGCCGAGGCGGAGGCGGCGGCCGAGGCGGCGGACGGTGATGGGGTCGTGCCGCCGCCCGTCGAAGCCCCGGTGCCCGTGCCGCAGCAGCAGAACTACGGCGACTGGGACCAGGCGGCGTACGCCCCCGCCGAGTACGGCTCCTACGGCACGTACGGCGGCGAGCAACACCGCGGCACCCAGGAGCAGTACGACGCGGGCGGCTACGGACAGCAGCCGTACCAAGGGGACCCCTACCAGGCGGACGCCTACCAGAGCGGTCAGGGCGGTCCCGGTGGCACGGGCGGCCAGGGCGGCGGGTTCGAGGCGGGGCAGTACGACCCGTACGCCTACGGCGATCCCTCCGACCCGTCCCAGGCCGGGGCGTACGACCCCGCCTACGGTCAGGCGTACGGCCAGGGCGGATACGACACGCCGTACGACCCCGCCCAGCCCCACCACCCCCACGGCACCGGCAATGAGCGTCCCGACGGGAGCCAGCAGTGAAGCGCACCACCCTGTCCCTGTTCGCGGGCGCCGCGGCGCTCGCCGCCGTCACCGGATTCGCGGCCGTCTCCGCACCGGGCGACACCGGCGCGGACACCGCCGAGCCGGCCGCCGTACTGCCCGTGGAGCGCACCAGCCTGCTCTGCCCGGCGCCCAGCAACTCCGACCTCGCCGAGACGTCGTACACCTCCTTCACGCCCGTCACCAAGGGCGCCGACGAGAAGGGCACGGCCGCGCTCAAGGCGGCGACGGCCGAGTCGAAGGACGAGAAGGACGGCAACAAGGGGGAGGAGAAGGACGACAAGGACGAGAAGTCCGGGGACAAGGCCGGCAAGCCCGTCGTACAGCCCAAGGAGCCCGGCACGCCCGTCGCCGGCAAGGCCTCCGGCGCCGACACGCCCGCGCTGATCGGCACCGCCGAGGGAAGTCACGCCCCCGGCTGGACCGTTCAGCAGACCACCGAGGTCGCCGCCGGGACGGGCCGCGGACTGCTGGGTCTCACGTGCACGGCGCCGGACACGGAGTTCTGGTTCCCGGGCGCCAGCACGGCGACCGGCCGTACCGACTACGTGCACCTCACGAACCCCGACGACTCCGCGGCCGTCGTCGACATCGAGCTGTACGGCAAGGACGGCGCCCTGAAGTCCACGGTGGGGGAGGGCATCACCGTTCCGCCCAACTCCAGCGAGTCCCTCCTGCTGTCCACGCTCAGCGACGAGGAGCAGACCGACGTGACCGTGCACGTCGGCGTGCGCAGCGGCCGGCTCGGCGCCGCGGTGCAGGCCCTGGACGACAAGACCGGCGGCGACTGGCTGACCGCCGCCGCGGACCCGGCGGGCGAGCTGGTGCTGCCGGGCATCCCCAAGGACGCCACAGCCGTCCGCCTGGTGCTGTTCACGCCCGGTGGCAGCGACGCCGACCTGAAGGTGCGGCTCGCCTCGCCGTCCGGGACGATCACGCCCGCCGGGCACGAGACCGTGCACGTCAAGGCGGGCATGACGACCGGCGTCGACCTCGGCGAGGTCACGCGCGGCGAGGCCGGTTCGCTGGTGCTGACGCCGACGAGCGGCTCCGTGCCGGTCGTGGCCGCGGTCCGGGTCGTGCGGGGCGAGGGCGGTGAGCAGGAGTCGGCGTTCATCCCGGCCTCCGACCCGGTCGGCGCCCGCGCGACGGCCGCGGACAACCGGGCCAAGAGCACGACACTGTCCATCACCGCGCCGGAACAGGCCGCGAAGGTCAAGGTCACGGCGTCGGCGGGCACCGAGGGCGGCACGACGGCGAGCAGGACGTTCACGATCAAGGGCGGCACGACCCAGAACGTCGAGGCGCCGGTCCCGGCCGGACTCGAGGGCGCCTACGCCCTGACGGTCGAGACGGTCTCGGGCGGCCCGGCGTACGCCTCACGCACCCTGACCGGCGAGGACGACGACGTGGCGTCCTTCACGGTGCAGCCCCTCCCGGACGACCGGGGCATGGTCTCGGTACCGAAGGCGGAGGAGGACTTGAGCGTCCTGCAGCAGTGACGGCCCCGCACCGCTCAGTCCTCTCCGTACCGAGGGTCCACCGTCTCCGGCGTCAGCCCCAGCAGCTCCGCCACCTGCTCCACGACGACCTCGTGCACCAGCGCCGCCCGCTCGTCCCGCCCCTTGGTCCGGATCTCGACCGGCCGCCGGTACACGACCACCCGTCCCCGCCGCCCGTCCCGCGAGGGCACCGTCCCGCCGAGCGGCACGGCCTCGTCGCTCCACGCCTCCCCGGCCCCGCCGCCGTCCAGCCGCGGCACGTCGAGGACGAGGAAATCGATGTCGGCGAGCTGCGGCCACCGCCGTTCCAGGCGTTCCACGGAGTCCTGCACGAGGTCCGCGAACACCTCGCCGCGGCTCGCGGCGAGCGGTACCTGAGGGGGCGCGATCGGGCCGCGCATGCCCCGGCCGTGGCGATCACGGCTGCGGGGCCCTGGCCGGCCGGCGTCACGGGGCGTCACGGGGTTGTCCATCACTGGTGAAGGGTAGTCCTCGCCGGTTCCGCACGCCGGACCGCACACGCAGACCGGAGGAGCGCCGCAGCCCTCCGCCCGCCCTCCGCCCACGCTCCGCGCAGCCTTCCGCACGCATGTCGCCGAATGACCATTCCAGCCAAGCTTGGGCTCGATTCCGTATCTCTCCGCGACCGCCGATCTCCAGGCAAATGTCACTGTTCGCATCGTTTCGCGACCGCTCACCGATCCGGTCGGCAGCCCGGCCCAGGTCGTCCGCGCAGGTCAATGAGGGGTGCCCGGAGGGCGGTGTGTCCCGTTTCACACCACGACACGGTGGTGTGACCTGGTGGAGAGTCGTCGCGGCCCGCTCAAGAGTGCGGTACCGTCCAACATCGTGAGCCCTGTACGTCGCTGTTCGCGCACCGCCTGCGGCCGTCCCGCCGTCGCGACGCTGACGTACGTCTACGCCGACTCGACCGCGGTCCTCGGCCCGCTCGCCACCTACGCCGAACCCCACTGCTACGACCTGTGCGCCGAGCACTCCGAGCGCCTCACCGCCCCGCGCGGCTGGGAGGTCGTCCGCCTCCTCGACGGCTCTGCCCCGGCCCGCCCCAGCGGTGACGACCTGGAAGCGCTCGCCAACGCGGTCCGCGAGGCGGCCCGCCCCCAGGAGCGGGCGGCGGAGGCCGGTGGTGGTCCCCGCACGGCCGACCCGATGGAGGTCGCGCGCCGCGGCCACCTGCGCGTGCTGCGCTCGCCGGACAACTGACGCCACCTCAGTCCCTCCCGCGCCGAACCGTTGCTGCAGATCCGTTTACCGCACACCCATTGACGCCACCTTGTCGCGGACACGACCATTCCGGGAGTCGCGAGAAACCGCTTTCGCATGGCGGAATCCGGGGAGGCGCCCGTGTACGTCCAGGAACTGGAACCCGTCGCCGGTTCGCTCGGCCTGTCCGCGCTGGTGGCGGCCCTGCCCCTGGTGATCGTCCTCGTCCTGCTGGGCGGCGTCCGCATGAAGGCGCACCTGGCGGGCCTCACCGGCCTCCTGGCGGCCGTACTCGTCGCCTGGCTCGCGTACGGCATGCCACTGGACCAGACGGCCTCCAGCGCCGTACAGGGCGCCGTGTTCGGGATCTTCCCCATCCTGTGGATCGTCGTGAACGCCCTGTGGGTGTACCGCATGACCGTCCGCACCCGGCACTTCGACATCCTCCGCCGCTCCTTCGGGCGGCTGTCCGACGACCCGCGCATCCAGGCCCTGGTCGTCGCCTTCTGCTTCGGCGCGCTGCTGGAGGCCCTCGCCGGGTTCGGGGCGCCCGTCGCGATCTGTTCGGTCATGCTCGTCGCGCTCGGCTTCGACCCGGTGCGCGCCGCCGTCGTCTCGCTCGTCGCCAACACCGCCCCGGTCGCCTTCGGCGCGATGGGCACCCCCGTGGTGACGCTGGCCCAGGTCACCGGGCTGCCGCTGGACGACGTCGCCTCCGTGGTGGGCCGCCAGACGCCCCTGCTGGCCCTCGTCGTGCCGCTGCTGCTGGTCGCCCTGGTGGACGGGCGGCGCGGGCTGCGCGAAACCTGGGCGCCCGCGCTGGCCTGCGGCGTCGCCTTCGCCGTCGCCCAGTTCGTCGCCTCCAACTACGTCTCCGCCCAGCTCGCCGACATCGGCGCCGCCCTCCTGGGTGCCGCCGCCCTGGTCGCCGTACCGCACTCCCGCCGCCCCGCCGCCGAGCCCGTACGGGCGGCCGTCCTCACCGGCGCACGGAGCGAGGAACTGGACGAGGAGGACACCGGCCGGGAGGTCGTACGGGCCTATGCGCCCTACGCCCTGATCGTCGCCGTCTTCTCCGTCGCGCAGATCCCGGCGGTCAAGGACTGGCTGGCGAAGGCGACGCAGAGCTACGACTGGCCGTTCCTGGACGTCGCCGACCCGGAGGGCAACCCCGTCGGCGGCAACGTCTTCTCCCTGCCGATCGTGTCCACCGGCGGCACGCTCGTGCTGTTCGCCGGGGTCGCCACGGCCGTCGTCCTCGGCGTGCACGCGCGCGTGGCGGTCAGGGAATGGCTCGCGACCGTGCACGAGCTGCGGTTCGCGATCCTCACCGTGACCTCCGTGCTGGCCCTCGCCTATGTCATGAACCTCTCCGGGCAGGCCGCCACCATCGGCCACTTCGTCGCGGCGGCCGGGGCCGGCCTCGCCTTCCTGTCGCCGGTGCTGGGCTGGTTCGGCGTCGCCGTCTCCGGCTCCGACACCTCCGCCAACGCGCTCTTCGGCGCCCTCCAGGTGACCGCTGCGCGGGAGTCGGGTCTGTCGCCGGAGCTGCTCGCCGCCGCGAACAGTTCGGGCGGCGTGCTCGGCAAGATGATCTCCCCGCAGAACCTCACCATCGCCTGCGCGGCCGTCGGTCTCGCGGGCCGCGAGGGTGACCTGCTGCGCAAGGTGCTGCCCTGGAGCCTGGGCCTGCTGCTGGTGATGTGCCTGATCGTGGTCGGGCAGTCGACGCCGGTCCTGGGCTGGATGCTGCCCTGACCTTCCAGAACCCCACGGCGCCCGGTCGGCGGTTGCGGGTAGTTTGTGGGCTCCGACAGGACTTTCAGGAAGGTTGGCCGTGGCTGCTGATCTGTCGCAGATCGTGAAGGCGTACGACGTACGCGGTGTGGTGCCGGACCAGTGGGACGAGTCGCTGGCCGAGCTGTTCGGCGCCGCGTTCGTCGAGCTGACCGGCGCGAGCGCCATCGTGGTCGGCCACGACATGCGGCCCTCGTCCCCCGGCCTGTCCGGCGCCTTCGCGCGCGGGGCGGCGGCCCGCGGCGCCGACGTCACCGAGATCGGCCTGTGCTCCACCGACCAGCTCTACTACGCCTCCGGCGCGCTGAACCTGCCGGGCGCCATGTTCACGGCCTCGCACAACCCGGCCCAGTACAACGGCATCAAGCTGTGCCGCGCGGGCGCCGCCCCCGTCGGCCAGGACACGGGCCTCGCGGAGATCCGCGCGTCCGTGGAGCGCTGGAGCGAGACCGGCGCCCCGGAGCCGGCGTCCCGCCCCGGCACGGTCACCCGCCGAGACACCCTCGCCGACTACGCGGCCCACCTGCGCTCCCTCGTCGACCTCACCACCATCCGCCCCCTGAAGGTGGTCGTCGACGCGGGCAATGGCATGGGCGGACACACGGTCCCCTCGGTCTTCACCGGCCTGCCCCTCGACCTCGTGCCCATGTACTTCGAGCTGGACGGCACCTTCCCCAACCACGAGGCCAACCCGCTCGACCCGGCCAACCTCGTCGACCTCCAGCAGCGCGTCCGCGAGGAGGGCGCCGACCTCGGCCTCGCCTTCGACGGCGACGCCGACCGCTGCTTCGTCGTCGACCAGAACGGCGACCCGGTCTCCCCGTCCGCCGTGACCGCTCTCGTGGCCGCCCGCGAGCTCGCCCGCAACGGCGGCGAGGGCACCGTCATCCACAACCTGATCACCTCCTGGTCCGTCCCGGAGGTGGTGCGGGAGAACGGCGGCACGCCCGAACGCACCCGCGTGGGCCACTCCTTCATCAAGGCCGAGATGGCCAGGACCGGCGCCATCTTCGGCGGCGAGCACTCCGCGCACTACTACTTCCGCGACTTCTGGAACGCCGACACGGGCATGCTGGCCGCCCTCCACGTCCTCGCCGCCCTCGGCGGCCAGCCGGGCACCCTGTCCGCCCTGGTCGCCCAGTACGACCGCTACGCGGGCTCGGGCGAGATCAACTCCACCGTCGCCGACCAGGCCGACCGGCTCGCCGCCATCAGGGCCGCCTACGAGGGCCGCGACGACGTCACCCTGGACGACCTCGACGGCCTCACCGTGTCGTCGGCCGACTGGTGGTTCAACGTCCGCCCCTCCAACACCGAGCCCCTGCTCCGCCTGAACGCGGAGGCTCGCGACGAGGCGACGATGACGAAAATCCGCGACGAGGCCCTGACCATCATCCGCGCCTGATGCCGCCCCCCCGCCCTAGCTGCGGGCAGTCGCCGTGCCCCCTAGCTGCGGGCAGTCGTGCCGCTGGGGCGG
>NZ_JAGMUF010000012.1:0-123198 GCF_019049125.1 Streptomyces sp. AC602_WCS936
GGGTGGGTGAGGGTGCGGAGGGGGAGCCAGGGGTCCGTGCCGGTGGTGGGGGGCGTCGCGCCGGAAGCCGAGGGCACCGCGCCAGAGGACGAGCCCTCACCGTCGTCCCCACCGGCGGACGGAGACACCGGGGAACCTCTCCGGAACTGGTTCGTCGGTGTCGCAGCACCGCCCGCGCTGTCCGGTCCGGCGGCAGGGGGCGCCGGCGGGTGGTTCGGAGGCGGGTTCTTCGTCGGAGCGGTTTTCGGGCGGCATGTCACCGATGACCGGGGGGCGTGGTCCGGAGGGCCGGTGAGGGTCAGTTCGCCCGTCCTCGTGGTGGCCCGGGCGACGGACGGGCCCGGCGGTGCGTCCGGGAGGCGGAGCAGGCCCAGGCCCGGCAGGTGCAGGCCGCCGTCGGCCAGCGGGACCGTCAGGGCCGAGTCCACGCCCGCGTGCAGTGCCGCGGTGACCGCCAGGACGTTCAGCCGGCCGGCCTCGGCCCACAGCGGCGGCCCGGTCGCGGTGCCGTGCACCCGGCGGAGCATGTGGGCGATCCAGCCGCCGGTGGTCGGCGCGAGCAGCAGCGCGTCGACCGCCTCGGGCGCCCGCTCGGCGGCCGCCTTGAACACCTCCCAGGCCTCCGCGACCGGTGTCAGGGGCGTCGGCAGTGGGGCGAGCCGGTCCAGCAGCGTCCGCAGCAGGAGCAGCCGCCGGGCCCGTTCGCCGCGCTCCAGGAAGGCGACGGCCTCCGCGGAACCGCCTCCGGCGGCCAGTTCCGCGAAGAGCCGGTCCGGTACGCGGAACGGGGCGGGGCGCGGCTCGCTGGTCATGGGCGGGGACCTCCGGGTCGGGGCGGGCATGCCCGAACCCCGGCGGGCACGCGGTCCCGTCGGGTTCCGACGCCGTCGGGGTCGCCGGGGCCGGGCCGGGCTGCGGGGTCGGACGCGATGAGCTCTGTGGTCGGGTGCGGGCGGCGGCTATTCGGCCCGGGCGCCGCCGCCACCGCCCTCGCTGCCCCCTCTGACGCCGCCGCGGGCGCGCAGGACCTCTTCGAGCAGGCGGGCGGTGGGGCCGAGCGGCGTGAGACCGTCCACGGCGGTCAGGGGCAGCGCCGCGACGTCCGCCAGATCCGACTCCCAGACGGCGTCGGCGCGCCCGGGGGCGGCCGGTCGCGCACGGGCGGCGGCTTCGGCATGGCGCAGAGCGGGCGGCTGGTCCAAGATGCTCCCCCTTCTCGCACGGTGGCACTCGATGCCCCGCGTCTCTTTCCATCATGGCCATTTGAACGCATGTCGAAAACCGTACGATCACGCCACCCGATCATCACCTGGTGTGCGAGCGTCCCGCGGAGTCCGCCAATTCCCTTATCGCCTCCGCGAGTTCGCCCTTCCGATCCGGGTCGTCGTCGACCGTCACCACGGCGTCGAACAGATCCCACAGCGCCTGCGGACGGCGCCTCAGGAGCCCGCCCAGGATGCCGGCCGCGTCCGTGCGCGCCTTGGAGTGACGGGGAAGTATCCCGGTGACGCCCGGGTCCAGCGCGGCGACCACTGTCTGCCGCTCGGCCGGGTCGCTCATCAGCGGATAGGCGAGGAGCGCGTCCACGGCCCGCAGCAGCGGGGTGGCCGGCCGCTCCCGGCCGCCGGGCACCGCCGGGACGAGGACCTCGGTGCGTTCGGGGCTCTGCAGCCGGATCTCGGGATACTGCAGAGTACGACCCGCCTCCCTGAGGGCTGCGATACGCGCTCGCACGGCCGGAAACAGTTCCTCCGGATCGGGCGGGGCGGGCAGTACGGCCGCCCGGTCGGCCAGCAGGGCGAGCAGGACGTCGGAGAACAGACCCGTCGCGCGCACCGGGTCGTTGGCCGCGGTCCGGCCCCGTCCGGCGGCGCGCAGCACGGTCTGCCGGTGCGCGGTGCCACGCCTGCCGACGGGCAGCGCGTCCGGCGGCAGCGGCTCCCGGAAGGCGAGCGCCTCCTCGAAGGTCTCGCAGGCGTCCACCAGCCACAGCTGGTCCGCGAGGCCCGGCACGGCGTCCCCGGCGTAGCGTTCCAGCGCGGAGTCCAGGTCGATGCCCAGCTTGTCCTCGGTGGTGGCGTCCGCGCAGAACAGCCGCAGGTGCCCGGCCCGGTCGAGGACGCCGTGCCCGCCCCACCAGACCCAGAGCACGTCGCCCCGGGCGGTCGGCAGTTCGCGTACGAACTGCCGGCGCAGCGTGGCGTGGTCGGCGGGGGCGTAGGGGACTTCGGGGACGTACGGCGGCAACGGCGCGAGGTGGAGGCGGATGTTGGCGTCCGGTACTCCGGCGGCGCGCAGCAGGCGGTGGAAGCGGACGGCGTCCCGGGCGGGTCCGGGCAGGTCCCAGCCGGGGCCGGCGTCGTAGGTCTCGACGCCGACGACGAGGGCGTGCACGCGGGCGGGGTCCATGGCCGGGGCGGGCGTCGGGCCGGTCACGGGAGCCGGTCCGCGATGGCCCGGTACACGGCCGGGTTGGTCCAGTAGGCGCTGTGCGCGGCGGGGAACGGCTGGCGGCTGTCGACGGCCACGTCGGTGACCCGGCCGGGGAACAGGCCGGCGCCGAGGTAGGAGAGCAGGTCCCGGGGGTCGTAGAGGTTCAGCCAGTCGGGGACGTGGGCCGGCAGGGGCGCGGGGTGTTCGAGGGAGGGCAGGGACCCGGACTCGTACAGGAAGGGTGCCTGGGAACCGGCGGTGACCAGCAGCCGGACCTGGGGCAGTGGGGTGAGGACCAGGGTGTCCAGGGCGATGATGCCGCCGAGGCTGTGGGCGACGATCGCGACGGGCGGCTCCAGTCCGGCGATCAGGGTGCGCAGTCCGGCGCGGACCGCCTCGCCCCGGCTGAGGTAGCGCAGGACGTCACCGGCGGCGGGGTGGGCGGCCTCGGTGAGGGCGCGGCGGCGGCGTACGACGGCGCGGGAGGCCGCGGAGCCCGCGACCCGCAGTGCCAGGGAACGCACGCCGCGCTCCGTGCCGCGGGCGGATGCCCCGAGGGCGGCGGAGAGCCGGCCGGCGACGGCGTCCCGGGTGGCGCCGACGGGCACGAGGGGCGCGTCCGAGTCGAGGAGGCCGGCGACGACCCGGGCGGTCAGGCAGCGGGCCGCGGCCTCGGCGAGGTCGTCCGGGGCGAGGGAGGCGGCCGCGGCGGCCAGCAGCGGATGGGCCGCCAGGTCGACGGCGGCGCGGGCCAGGCCGGGCCCCAGCTCGGCCGCCGGTCCGTCGCCCTCGGCGGCGAGGGCGGCGAGCCGGGTCCGGAGGTGCTGGTCCGGTGGCAGGGAGCCGGGCGGCAACTCCGCGGGCGGGGGCGAACCGGCGGCGGCGAGCGCCAGTTCGGCGTACGGGTCGGCGTAGAGGGCCGCCCAGTCGGCGGTGTCGTCGTCGCCGGGGGCGTCCGCCGCGAGCGGGCCCCGGCCGGTACCGGAGGCGGGGGGCAGGCTCGCCCCGCCGGCGGCCAGCGCGGCGCCGTGCTCGCCGCCCCAGTAGTACGGGACGACGCGCAGGCCGTCGCGCAGTGCCGTCACTCCGACGGAGAAGCGCCCCGCGAGCGCAGAGAAGCCCGGTTCGCGCACTCCTGTGCCGTGGATGAAGACGACCGCCGTCATGTGCCCCCCGTGACCCTGGTGATTGTCCGTGTACGACTTACGGCTCTCGATGGACCGTCAGATCATTTTCATTCTAGGCAAGTTGAGCCGTATTCGTGGGAACGCTTCGAACGCGGGGCCGCCGAACAGCGGGCCGTCGGACCAACGGGGGGACAGGATGAGCCCTGACGCGCTGATCACGCACTTCGTGGGGGCCTCGGCCCTCGTGCTGGTGGCCGCCCACGCGGCGGGCTGGCTGGCCCGGAGGTTGAAGCAGCCGTACATCGTGGGCCAGTTGTCGGCGGGCATCGCGCTCGGTCCCTCCCTGCTCGGCACGGTGGCTCCGGACGCGTACGCGGCGCTCTTCCCCTCCGAGATCGGGCCGGCACTGACCGGCTTCGCGCAGTTCGCGCTGGTGGTCTTCCTGTTCGCGGTGGGCTACGAGCTGGATCTGAAGATCCTCGGCGACCGGGCCCGCACCTCGCTGACCGTGGCCCTGGCCTCGTTCGTGGTGCCGATGGCGGTGGGCTGCGGGGGCGCGCTGCTGTTCCGGGAGCAGTTGCACGACCTGGGCATGCCGCGGGAGCCGTCCCCCGCCATGGTGGTGTTCGCCGGGATCGCCCTGTCGATAACGGCGGTGCCCGTGCTGACAGCCATCGTGCGGGAGAACGAGCTGTCCCGGTCGGTTCCGGGGGTGGTGGCGGTGTCCGCGGCCGGGGTGCTGGACGCGGTCTGCTGGACGGTGCTGGCCGCGGCGCTGATGGACGGCGGCGAGGCGACGGCGCTGGACTGGCCGTGGCGGGTGGTGCTGGCCGTCGGCTTCGTCACCGTGATGCTGCTCGCGGCCCGGCCGGTGCTGCGCCGGCTGCTGTGGCGGACGCGGCTGGAGCCCTCGCTGCGGCTGGCGCTGCTCATCGGGTTCGCTCTCGGGTCGGCGTGGGTGACGCACTCCCTGGGCCTGCATGTGATCTTCGGTGCGCTGCTCGCGGGGGTGGTGGTCCCTCGCGAGGAGGGCGGCACGCTCGATCCGGACCTGCTGCGTCCGCTGCACGAGGTCAGCTCGCTGCTGCTGCCGTTCTTCTTCGTGCTCTCGGGTCAGTCGGTGACGCTGAACGGCATGGACGGCACGGGCTGGGCCGTCCTGTTGGTGGTGACGGTGCTGGCGGTCGTGACGAAGGTCGGCAGCGGGACGCTCGCCGCCCGGCTCGGCGGACTGGACCGGCACGACGCGCGGACCGTCGGCGTGCTCCTCAGCGCCCGGGGCCTCACCGAGCTGATCGCCCTCGACGCCGGCCTTCGAGCGGGCCTGCTCTCCCCCGCGCTGTACACGGTGCTGGTCCTCATGGCCCTCGCCACCACCCTGTTCACCCAGCCGCTCCTGCTCCTGACCCGCCGCCTTGCCGAACGCGACCGCACCCGACGTCCTCCCCCGGCCCGCCTCGCCTCGCCGCCCTCCCAGGACGGCACGACGACGGCACCGGCGGACCTGGGCTGACCCCGCACCCGGATACGGGGGGCGCCCAGTACTCCCCTGACGCACCCGGCACCTGGCGCGGTCCCGCACGGGCGTGGGCGCACCCGGTGTCCAGCTCGCCGAGCACGGGCCCGGTGCCCTGCCTGCCCGGCTGCGGCGCCCGACGTGCGCCCGCCGCGCCCGGCATCCACGGAGGCATCGGCGCCGACACCTGCCGCGGCCCACAGCGCACGTCCCGGACGACTGCCCGACGGTCACGGCACCCACCACGTACCGCCGGGTGCCGCGCTCGCCGAGCCCGGCACCCCGCCCGACCGCCGGAGGCTACAGCGGCATCGGAGCCATGTCGCACTCGATGCGGCGGCGGCGGCGTGCGGCGGTGAGCCAGGGGTGGTCGGCGCGGACCTTCTCGGTGAAGCCCTCGACGGCCCGGCGCTCCAGTTCGTCGGCCTCCGCGCCCCGGCCCAGGCCCCGCAGGTCGAGCGCGAGGTTGGCGGTGCAGGCGAGGGTGAGCGGGTGGTCCTCGCCGGCGACCTCGGCGAGCAGCGGCAGGTTGGCCTCGTCGATCTCGCGGGCCCGGTCGAAGTCCAGCCGGGCGTAGGCCGTGCTGGCCTGTCCGATGGCGGTGGTCAGCGTGGTGACGTGCCGCTCCCCCACCGTCTCTGCCAGCCGGCGGGCCGCGTCGTCCTCCTCCTCCTGCGCGCTGTCCAGGGCGCCGAGGCTGCGCAGCGTGGCGGCCAGGTTGGCACGGGTCAGCAGGGTGCACAGGTGGTTGGCGCCGAGCCGCTGCTCGTAGCGCCGGACGGTGTCCTCGGCGAGCTGCCGCGAGCTGTCGAGGTCACCGGCGAGGCGCCGGTCGACGGAGAGGTTGGTCGCGGTCGCCAGCGAGTCGAAGTGGTCGCTGCCGTACCGGTTGACGAAGCGCCGCAGCGTCTCCTCGGTGAGCTTGGCCGCCTTGTCGACCGCCCCGTCGCGGCGCCGGCAGACCGCGAGGTTGCGGGCGATGCGCAGGGTGAGCGGGTGCTCGTCGCCGAACGCGGTGCGGGCCCGGAGGTACACGTCCTCCTGGAAGTCGCGGGCGCCCGGGTAGTCGCCGCTCTCGCGCATGTCGATGGCCAGGCCGTTGAGGGTGTTGAGGGTGAAGAAGCTGGCCGGGCCGAACAGCAGGTCGCGCAGCCGGGCGTTCTCCTGGTCCAGCCGCAGGGCCTCGCGGAACTCCCCGACCAGCCGGAGGTTGACGCCCCACGAGTGCGTCGCCCGCAGGGTGGCGGGGTCGTCGGTGCCGAAGAGGGACCGGGCCAGCTCGGTGGCCTCCCGGCTCACGCTCCGTGCCTCCTCCAGCCGGCCCTGGTAGCCGCGGGCGTCGGCCATCTCGCACAGGGAGTCGATGAGTTCCTCCGGTTCGACCTCCAGCCGGCGGGAGGTCTCCAGCGCCTTCTCGATCAGCGGGATCGACTCCGGCACCTGCCCGGTCTGCCGCAGCAGGAAGGAGAAGCTCTTCGTCATGCGGACGACGTGGATGTCCTCCTCGCCGGAAGCGGCGAGCCAGCGGTTCCAGGCCTCCCGCGCGAAGTCCGCGGCACCCTCGTGGTCGCCCCAGTAGTAGAGGAACCAGACGGTGTCGGCGACCAGGTCCCGCACCCAGGTGTCGGAGCTGCTCACGGCCTGCGAGGCCAGGACGTGGGGCAGCAGCGCCTGGTAGGCGGGCCATTCGAGGGAGGAGCCGTACGGGCCCGGCTTGGCCGCGGACAGCAGCTGGTGCGCGGCGCCGCGCATCCGCTCGCGCTCCTCCTCGCCCAGCTTGGCCAGGAGCACGGTCTGCAGCAGGCGGTGCATCTGGAGGGTGTCGGCGCGCGGGTCGACCCTGATGAGGGAGAACTGGCTGAGGTCGCGCACCGCGCGGTTCAGCCGGATCGACTGGCGCAGCAGCGGGTCGACCTCGGGCGTGATGCTGACGCCCCGGCTGCCGCGGAGGATGGAGCGCGGAATGGGCTCCGGGGCCATGCTGGCGCAGATGTCGAGGAGCTGGCGGGCGCCGGGGTTGTTCTGCTGGATGCGCTCCAGCGAGAGGTCCCAGGCGGCGGCGACGGAGACCGGGTAGTCGGGTGCCGGGTCGAGTTCCAGGATCTCGGGGCTGCGCTGGGCGAGCAGGTCGAGGTACTCGTCGACGAGCATCCCGGTGACCGCGCGCCAGGCGCCGGCCTGCTCGACGGCGAGCGGCAGGTCGCCGAGGGCCTCGGCGAGCCGGTCGGCGTCCTCGGTGCTCAGGTCGGGCGAACGCTTCTGGAGCAGCTCGACGGACTCGGCGCGGTCGAAGACGTTCACCGGCAGCGGGGTCGCCACGCGTTCCCAGGCCCGGTTCCGGGAGGTGACGATGACCTTGCCCGGCCCGTTGGTGGGGAAGTACTGGCGTACCGCCTCGACGTCCTCGGCGTTGTCGAAGACGAGCAGCCAGTCGTTGAACGGCGTCCCGTTGCGCAGTGCCTCCAGCACGGCGGGCACGGCGGTGTTGGCGGCCGGCGCACCCGCGCGGTCCTGACTGGAGGGGGCGACGCCCAGCTGGGCGGCGAGGTTGCCCAGCGCGGCCAGGATGAGGCTCTCGCGTTCGGCGGGGATCCAGCAGATCACCCGGTAGTCGTGCTGGTGGGTGTAGATGTACTCCAGGGCGAGCTGGGACTTGCCGACGCCGCCGAGTCCGTGCAGCGCGTGCGGGAGGACCGCGGCCGTGTCCTGGGCACCCAGTTGCTCCTCCACGGCCCTCAGCAGTCCCTGCCGGCCGACGAACGAGGTGTTGCGCAGGGGCACGTTCACCAGCATGGCGGGCGTCGCGGTCGTGGTGCTCTGCATGAGCTGCTCAGCCTCCGGGGCTTCGGGTGGGGTGGCGTCGGTTACCAGGGGCGGCACGGGGTCTCCAGGTTCGTCGGGGTTGTTCGACGCTGGATCCCTGCCTGCTCGGCCGCCGGATGATCCCCCGCCGCCCGCAGGGTTCACCTCAGTGGGTGTACCCGGGGGCAAACCGGTGCCCACCCGTTCGGCCGCACCGGACGGCGGGCGCCCGGAGAGTCGGGGTTCGATGCGCCTGGCCCGGTCGGAGTAGGGGCCCGAGAGGGCGCGCATCACGGCCAGTTCGCTGCGTGCCCAGCCCCGTTCGGCGGGGTCGGGCAGGGCGGCTCCGGCCGGGTCGTGCAGCGCGGCGCGCAGCGCGACGCCGCGGGTGCCGGCGGCCGGCAGCTCGCCCACCATGCTGACGGTGCGGGCGAGTTGGCTGCGGGTGGTGGTGGCGAGCAGTGCCTCGCGGACGCCGTCGGCGAACTCCGGGCGGCCCTCTCCGCCGCTGTTCCAGTCGATCAGCCCGCCCATGAGGATCTCGGCGAGGTGGTCGGGTCCGGTCTCCGGCATGGTGCGGCGTCGCAGCTGTTCCACGAGGTCGAAGTCGAAGGGCACGGCGGCCAGTTGAGTGGCGAGCCGGCGTGCGGCCGGTGTGGCGAGGGTGAAGAAGCGGCGCACGGCGGCGGTGGCGGCGCGCGGCAGCCGGGGCGCGCGCAGGCCCGGCGCGGGCGCGCCCTTGGCGAGGGCGCCGGCGAGCACGACGGGCAGGGACCGGCGTACGCCCCGCTCGCCGGTGACGAGGTCGGCCCAGGTGCCGAGCGAGCCGGGCTTGAGGGAGAGCACGGGCACCGGCAGGGAGCCGTCGCCGGCCTCGGGCAGCGGGCGCAGCGGGTCGGGGCCGCCGGGCGGGGCCCAGTGGCCGAGGCCTTCGTTGGGGGCGCCGAACCCGCCGGCCTCCAGGACCGCCTGGTACGGGTAGAGGGAGGTGCGGTGCCGCAGGTGGGGCGGCAGCAGGTGGACGAGGGCCGTGGGGCCGGCGTGGCCGAGGCGGCCGAGCAGGTCGTCGGCGGCCTGGGCGGCCCAGCCGTGGGCGAGTCCGTCGGTGACGACGAGGAAGACCCGGCCGCCCCGGCCGTCGAGGAGTTCGGCGGGGTCGGCGGGGGCGCGGTCGTCGGGGCGGCGCAGGGTGGCGGTGCCGGTGCGCGGCAGGTGCACGCGGACGGCGCGGACGCCGCGGAAGGCGCCGCTGTGCTCGGCGGCCTCGGTGAGGCGGGCGCAGGTCTCCTGCCAGATGCGCATGGTCGGGGCGTCGTCGACGAGCAGCACGAGGTCGAAGGCGGTGGCCCGGGCGGGCCGCAGGAAGGGCAGCCAGAGGCCGTCGGACACGCCCTGCTCGGCGGTGGCCTCCTCGTCGAGTTCCAGGGTGTGCCGGGAGGGGATGCGCCGGGCCAGCCGGTGCAGGGCGCGGGCGAGCAGTGCGGTGGTGCGGCCGGGGCCGGGCTGGGGGCGTTCCTCGGTGGGCAGCAGCGGGCGCCCGATGTGCAGCGTGAAGGTGCCCTCGGTGTCGGGTAACAGCCGCCGTCGGGTGCCCTGTTCGGGGAGTGTGGCGTCCCGGGGGTCGGTGGGCGCGGTGCCGTCGGCGAGGTCGGGCTGCGGCGCGGGATCGGCGGGGACGCCGGTGCCGGGGGCGGTCGGCCGCGGGGCCGTTCCGGGGCCGGAGTCGGTGGTGTCGGCGCCGTCGTCGGTCGCGGACGGCTCGGGCGGGCGTGCGTCCTCCGCTCCGGTTCCGGGCGCACTCCCGCTCTCGCCCGCCCGTGGGAGACGCGGGTGAGCGTGGGCGCGTGCGGGCTCGGACTCCGGTTCCGGACGGCCGCCGTCCGGGCCGCCGTGCCGGTCCCAGTACGCGGCGAGCCAGACCGCCTCGGCGACCTCCCGCCAGTGCGCGTCGGACGGTTCGCTCCCGTCCGGGTGCGGCTGGTCGCGGGCGGACGCCTGCCGGGCCGGGGCAGCGCCGGGCGCCGCTCCGTACCCGTTCGCGCCTTCGACGGACTCGGGGAACGCCGACGGAGGCGACGTCCCTGATACGGGATCACCGTCGCCCGGTCCGGATGCGCGCTCCCTGGGAAAGCCGGTCATTCAGCGGCCCTTCGCGAGGTCGCGGAGCAGCATTTCCACGAGCTTACGCCCGTCACCGGCCGCCTGGAAACCACCCGCGGTAGTCATCTGGACAGCGTTGAGTAGCTGATCCAGGGAGTGGGTGCCGCCGGAGCGGATCCGTCGTACGAACTCGTCCACGAGGTCCTCGGTGCCCTCGGGACGGACGCCCAAGTGCCCCTCCACCAGGGCGAGCAGCTGCTCGTGGTCGGGGGTGCGCAGCTCCAGGGGCAGGCAGCGGCGGCGGAAGGCCGCGGGGAACTCGCGCTCTCCGTTGCTGGTGATCACCACGACCGGGAACTCCCGGCACTCGACGTGTCCGTCCCGCACCAGCGCCTGGCCCGCGGGGTCGCTGGTGTGCACGCGCGCGGTGTCCGCGGCGTCGCGCACCAGTTCCGGGACCTCATAACTTCCGTTCTCCAGGACGTGCAGCAGGTCGTTCGGCAGGTCGATGTCGCTCTTGTCGAGTTCGTCGACGAGGAGCACCCGGGGACGATCGTAGGGCAGCAGGGCGGTGCCCAGGGGGCCGAGGGTGATGAAGTCCCCCAGTACGGGCGGGAGTTGACGTTCCGATGATACGACCGCCGGGTTGACGCCGTCCGGTTCGTCCCCCGTGGCAGCCGTGGCCTCGGGGGCGACCGTGCCGCGCAGGCCCGCCTGCCAGGCCGCGATGGCCTGCGCGCGGCCCATCGCGTCGTGGACGTACAGCCCGTCGCGCAGGGTGGTGCGGCTGACGATGTTCCACTCCAGGACCCGGCCGAGGCCCAGTTCCCGGGAGATCACGTAGGCCAGTGTGGACTTGCCGATGCCGGGCGGGCCGGTGATCAGCAGCGGCCTGCGCAGCAGCAGTGCGGCGTTGACGGTGTCGATCTCCTCGGGGCCGAGCTGCGGGGTGACCTCGCCGGGGCCCAGCCTGCGCACCGCCGCCTCCGGCTCGTCCGGCGGGGCGGGCTGGGCCGGTGCGCCGAGGAACCGTCGCCAGGGCGGCGCCTGGGGCAGCGGGGGCGCGACGACCGGCGGCCGGCCGGTGCCGTGGAACACGCGCCAGCCGTTCGGGGACGTCTGCTCCTGCGTGCTCATGCCGGTGCCTCCTCGTCGGCGAGATCGCCGGGTTCGATGGTGTGCATGTCGACGATTCGGGTGGGATCATCCCAGAAGAACCCGATGTGCCGCCCCAGGAGTCTGCCCGGGCCCTGCTGGTTGAGTTCGGCGCTCCGCCGCAGCCGGTGGATGGCGACCGGGATCTGTCCGGGCGTCGGCACCGACGCGAACACGGCCGTCACCACTTCGCGCCGCTCCTCGGGGAAGGCCCCTCTGCGGTCCCACACCGCCAGCCCGATGCCCTCCGCTATGGCGGCCTTGAGCGCCTCCATGGCGGAGAGGCCCGCCGGAGCGTCCAGCACCACGGCCGTGTGCCTGGTGTCCCCCGCGAGGGTCGCCTGCCACGCGTCGAGCCGCCGCGCGTCCGGCTCGGTCCAGCCGTGCACGCCGACCCCGTGCTGCCGCAGCGCCTGCCAGCGCTCCTGCCACTGGTGCCGGACCAGCGCGTCGTCCGTGCGCATCCGCTCCAGACTCCGTAGGTGCACGCCGTACTTCAGCCCGAGCGGCAACGGCCGCCCGTCGCCGATCCGGTACGTCAGACTGGCCACATCGTGGTTGAGGAGGTCGTACGGAAGGACGAACTCCACGTACGCCGACGGCCGGCCCTGTCCACCGGCACCAGGCTCCTGCGGCCCTCCCCAGAGCCGGGCGCCCTGCCGCAGCGCGTCGTCCACGGCCGGGCCGAGATCCTCCAGGGTGGTCACCGCGGGTGCTCCGGGCTGCGGGTCCCAGTGACCCGGCGCGGTGTTGAGCCAGGGCCGCACCACGACGTCGTCGGTGCCGTCGCGGGCCGGTTCGACGGCGACGATCAGGCAGCGGGGGATGTCCGGGTCCCGCACCGTCCGCGCACGTGCCTCCCGGCGCCGTTTCAGCTCGGGGGCCAGGCCGACCCGCCCGGCCCACTCGTCGACCCAGCCGCGCAGCGCGACGCGGTGGCCGTGTGCGGCGGCGAGCGGGGCCGCCCGGTCGAGGAGGAGAACGGCGGGCGGCAGGCCGTCCGGCTGGGCGTTCCACGCCAGTACGTGGAGGAAGAGCTGGTCGGGCAGGAGGCCGGTGGGCAGGTCGAGGCCGCTCAGTTCCTCGACGAGGTCGTCGCGCAGCGTTCCGGCGGGCAGTTCGCCCCTGGCGAGTACGGCGCGCGCCGCGCTCTCGTCGTCACGGCCGAGCGGGCCCGGCGGTGCCTGAGGCGCGGCGGCCGGTTCGGGGGTGACCAGCCGGAGCACCTCGTCGCCGGCGGGACCTCCTTCGAGGATGCGCACCACGTCGGCGAGTACGCGCTCGCCGCCCGTCACGTTCAGGGCGGCGCGGACGAGGACGACCACGTCCTCACGCTGCTTGACGCCGCGCAGGTCGACGGCACGCCCCAGCTGCCCTTCGAGCAGCGAGGCGAAATGGACGCGCCCCTGCGCGTCCTCCGTGCAGCCGAATCCGCACAGGGCCTCGGTCAGCTCCAGCAGCAGTGCCAGTCCCCGCGCCTGTCCGGAGTCGCCCTCGGCTCCGCCGAGTCCCGCGCCTGTCTCCACCGACTGTCCCCCATGAGTCGGTTGTCATGCCTGACCGACCTGCGAAGTTAGCACGGCAACTGACGGTTAACCAGGGACACGTGGGGTCTCGCGGCACGACGTCCGGCCGAGCCTCCCCCAGAGGGGAAACCCGGCCGAAAACGTGTCCTACAGTCGCGGGTCCACCGGCTCCGACTCCAGCGCCAGCACGCCGAACACCGCCTCGTGCACCCGCCACAGCGGCTCGCCGTCCGCCATGCGGTCCAGGGCCTCCAGACCGAGGGCGTACTCGCGGATCGCCAGGGACCGCTTGTGACCCAGGAACCGCTGCCGCAGCCGGGCGAGGTTGTCGGGGCGCGTGTACTCGGCGCCGTAGATGATCCGCAGGTACTCGCGGCCCCGGCACTTGATGCCGGGCTGCACCAGGCGGCCCTTGGGGTCGTGCACCAGCGCGCCGACCGGCTTGACGACCATGCCCTCGCCGCCGCGGCCGGTCATCTCCAGCCACCAGTCGACGCCGGCGCGCACCGACTCGGGGTCGGCGGTGTCGACGTACAGCCGCCGGGTGGTGCGCAGCAGGCCGCTGCCGTCGTGCTCGACCATCCGGTCGATCAGGGCCAGCTGTTCGTCGTGCGGCAGGGCGGCCAGGCTGCGGCCCTGGACGGCGAGGATCTGGAACGGGGCCAGGTGGACGCCGTCCAGGCCGTCGGTGGGCCAGCAGTAGCGCCGGTAGGCGTCGGTGAACGCGGCGGCGTCGGCGGACCGGGCCCGCTGGCGGGCGAGGAGGTCGGTGACCTCGACGCCGCGCGCGGCGGCGCCCTCCAGGGCGGCCAGCGCGCCCGGGAACACCGCGCCGGAGGCGGCGCCCACGGCGGCGTACTGGGAGCGGAGCAGCCCGGCGGCCTTCAGCGACCAGGGCATCAGCTCGGTGTCGAGGAGCAGCCAGTCGGTGGCCAGTTCGTCCCACAGGCCGGCCTCGCCGATCGCGGTGCGCAGCCGGTCGAGGATCGCCTCGGTGACCGAAGCGTCGTCGAGGAAGGGGCGGCCGGTACGGGTGTAGAGGGACCCGGCGGGGCCGCCGTCCACCCCGAAGCGGGTGCGGGCGGTGTCGGCGTCGCGGCAGACCAGCGCCACCGCCCGCGAGCCCATGTGCTTCTCCTCGCACACCACCCGCGCCACACCGTCCGCCGCGTACTGCGCGAAGGCCTCCACCGGGTGCTCCAGATAGCCGTCCACGCCGGAGGTGGCGGTCGGCGCCATGGTCGGCGGGAGGTAGGGCAGCAGCCGGGGGTCGGTCGCGAAGCGGCTCATGACCTCCAGGGCCGCCGCCGCGTTCTCCTCGCGCACGGTGATCCGCCCCGCGTGCCGGGTCTCCACCACCCGGCGGCCGTGCACGTCCGCCAGGTCCAGCGGCCGGCCGTCGTGTCCGCCGGGCGCCTCGGTGCGCAGCGGCTTGGCCGGCTCGTACCAGACCCGCTCGGCCGGTACGTCGACCAGCTCGCGCTCCGGCCAGCGCAGCGCGGTGAGCTTGCCGCCGAAGACGGCGCCGGTGTCCAGGCAGATGGTGTTGTTGAGCCAGGTCGCCTCGGGGACCGGGGTGTGGCCGTAGACGACGGCGGCGCGGCCCCGGTAGTCCTCGGCCCACGGGTAGCGCACGGGCAGCCCGAACTCGTCGGTCTCGCCGGTGGTGTCGCCGTACAGGGCGTGGCTGCGGACCCGGCCGGAGGTGCGGCCGTGGTACTTCTCGGGCAGGCCGGCGTGGCAGACCACCAGCTTGCCGCCGTCGAGGACGTAGTGGCTGACCAGGCCGTCGATGAACTCCCGTACCTCGGTGCGGAACTCCTCGCTCTCGCCGTCCATCTGCTCGATCGTCTCGGCGAGTCCGTGGGTGTGCTGGACCTTGCGGCCGCGCAGGTGGCGGCCGTACTTGTTCTCGTGGTTGCCGGGGACGCACAGGGCGTTGCCCGAGTTCACCATGGACATCACGCGGCGCAGGACGCCGGGGCTGTCCGGGCCGCGGTCGACCAGGTCGCCGACGAAGACGGCGGTGCGGCCGTCGGGGTGGACCCCGTCGGTGTAGCCGAGCTTGCCGAGCAGGGTCTCCAGCTCGGACGCGCAGCCGTGGATGTCGCCGACGATGTCGAAGGGGCCGGTGAGGTGGGTGAGGTCGTTGTAGCGCTTCTCGGTGACGACGGTGGCGTGCTCGACGTCCTCGGCGCCGCGCAGCACGTGCACCTTGCGGAAGCCCTCGCGCTCCAGGTGGCGCAGGGAGCGGCGGAGTTCGCGGGTGTGGCGCTGGATGACCCGGCGGGGCATGTCGGCGCGGTCGGTGCGGGTGGCGTTGCGCTCGGCGCACACCTGCTCGGGGACGTCGAGGACCACGGCGATGGGCAGCACGTCGTGCTTCCGGGCCAGGTCGATGAGCTGGCGCCGGGCGTCCTGCTGCACGTTGGTCGCGTCGACGACGGTGCGGCGGCCGGCGGCGAGGCGCTTGCCGGCGATGTAGTGCAGGACGTCGAAGGCGTCCCGGCTGGCGCTCTGGTCGTTCTCGTCGTCGGAGACCAGGCCCCGGCAGAAGTCGGAGGAGATGACCTCGGTGGGCTTGAAGTGGCGCCGGGCGAAGGTGGACTTGCCGGAGCCGGAGGCGCCGATCAGCACGACGAGGGAGAGGTCGGTGACCGGCAGGGCGCGCCCTCGCGGGGCGGTGTCGGTGGTGTCGGTGGTGTTCATGCAGCCTTCGCCTCCTTCTCGGTCGCGGTGGTGGTCAGGGTGAACAGGGCCAGCTGGGTGGGCGGGCCCACCTCGGGGTCGTCGGGGCCGACGGGGCGGAACTCGACGGCGTACCCGTGGCGTTCGGCGACCGTGCCCGCCCAGGTGCGGAACTCCTCGCGGGTCCACTCGAATCGGTGGTCGCGGTGGCGGACGTGGCCGGCCGGGAGGGTCTCCCAGCGCACGTTGTACTCGACGTTGGGGGTGGTGACGACGACGGTGCGCGGGCGGGCCGAGCCGAAGACGGCGTACTCCAGGGCGGGCAGCCTCGGCAGGTCGAGGTGCTCGATCACCTCGCTGAGGACGGCCGCGTCGTAGCCCCCCAGGCGCTTGTCGGTGTAGGCGAGGGAGCCCTGGAAGAGCTGGACGCGCGCGGCCTGCCGCTCGCCCATGCGGTCCAGCTTGAGCCGCCGGGAGGCGATGGTGAGCGCGCGTACCGACACGTCCACGCCGACGATCTCCGTGAAGCGCGGCTCCTTGAGCAGCTCGCGCACCAGGTGGCCCTCGCCGCAACCGAGGTCGAGAACACGGGCGGCGGAGTTGTCCCGCAGCGCGGTGAGGATCGCCTCGCGGCGCTGTACGGCGAGCGGGGTCGGCTTCTCCTCCTGCTCCGCCTCCGCCGCGACGGCGTTGTCGATCTCCTCGACGTCGCTGTCGTCGGTCTCGGCGAGCCGGAGCAGCTCCAGCCGGTCCATCGCCTCGCGGGTCAGGGACCAGCGGCGGGACAGGTAGCGGCTGGTGATCAGCTTCTGCTCCGGGTGGCCCGGCAGCCAGCCCTCGCCGGCCCGCAGCAGCTTGTCGACCTCGTCCGGGGCGACCCAGTAGTGCTTGGCGTCGTCGAGCACCGGCAGCAGGACGTACAGGTGGCGCAGGACCTCGGCGAGGGTGCGGGCCGTGGACTCCAGTTCGAGGCGGACGTAGCGGGAGTCGCCCCACTCGGGGAACTCGGTGTCCAGGGGGACGGGCTCGACGGTGACCGTCCAGCCGAGCGGTTCGAACAGGCGCCGTACGAGGTCGGGGCCGCCGCGGGCGGGCAGCGCCGGAATCCCGACGCGCAGCGGCAGCGGCTCGGCCGCGCGCTCGGGGCGGGACTTGCACACGCCGCGCATGGCACTGGAGAAGACGTTGCTCAGCGCCACGGCGAGGAGCGAGGAGGCCGCGTACGGGCGGTCGTTGACGTACTGCGCGAGGGCCGCGTCGGGGGCGCCGCCGCGTCCCTTGCCCTTGCCGCGCCGGACCAGCGCCACCGCGTCGACCTCCAGCAGCAGCGCCGCCGTGCAGCGCTGTTCCTCCGCCTCCGGGTAGAGCACGTGGGCCGTGCCGAAGGAGGTGGAGAACGCCTGCGCCTTGTCGGGATGCTTGTGCAGCAGGAAACCGAGGTCGGTCGCGGGGCGGTCGGGAGTACCGGTGGTGGTGAGGGTCAGGAACATGCGGAGGGCCTCTCCGGCTGGGTGGATGTGACGGGTGGGTGGTACGGCGGGATGCCGTACGTGCGGGAGCCCCCGGGCGGTGTTCCCCGGGGGCTCCGGCAGGACGACCGTCACACCATCGCACAGGGCGGGTGACCGGCGCCTTCGGTTATTCGGACGGCCGTCTCAGGCCAGCTGGGACTGGACCTGGGAGGAGATCAGCTCCAGGTGGTCCAGGTCATCGAGGTCCAGCATCTGGAGGTAGATCCGCCGGGCGCCGACCGCGGCGTACCGGCCGATCTTGTCGACGACCTCAGCCGGGGAGCCCGCCAGGCCGTTGGTCTTCAGCTCGTCGACCTCGCGGCCGATGACGGCGGCGCGGCGGGCGACCTCGGCGTCGTCCTTGCCGACGCAGGCGACCAGGGCGTTGGAGTAGGTGAGGGCGTCGGCCGGGCGGCCGGCCTCCTCTGCGGCGGCCCGCACCCGGCCGAACTGGCGCTCGGTGTCCTCGATCGAGGCGAAGGGGATGTTGAACTCGTCGGCGTACCGCGCGGCGAGGCGCGGGGTGCGGGTCGCACCGTGGCCGCCGATGAGCACCGGGACCTTCGCCTGCGCGGGCTTGGGCAGCGCGGGCGACTCGGTGAGGTCGTAGAACTTGCCGTGGAAGTCGAAGGTCTTGCCGGTCTCGGTGCCCCACAGCCCGGTGACGATCTCCAGCTGCTCCTCCAGGCGCGCGAACTTCTCCTTCGGGAAGGGGATGCCGTACGCCTTGTGCTCGTCCTCGAACCAGCCCGCGCCCAGGCCCAGCTCGACGCGGCCGCCGGACATCTGGTCGACCTGGGCGACCTGGATGGCGAGGACGCCGGGCAGCCGGAAGGTGCCGGCGGTCATGAGGGTGCCGAGCCGGATGCGCTTGGTCTCGCGGGCGAGGCCGGCCAGGGTGATCCAGGCGTCGGTGGGGCCGGGGAGGCCGTCCGCGGAGCCCATGCGGAGGTAGTGGTCGCTGCGGAAGAAGGCGTCGAAGCCGAGGTCCTCGGTGGCCTTGGCGACCGTGAGCAAGGTGTCGTAGGTGGCCCCCTGCTGGGGCTCGGTGAAGATACGGAGATCCATGTCTCCATCCTGCCCGCTCGGCGCGGGTGCGCCGCACCGGCTCCGGCCGCTCCGGGGGCGTTTCCGGGCCTCCGGCGGGTGAATTCGCGTCAACCGCGGGCCCGGTGCGCGGCAGGCCGGTGACCGGGCCGGACGGTGATCGTTTGGCGGGGCGGAGCCGGATCGTCCGGCGTCCGCGCCGGGGCGTGTGCGCCGGTGCGTCAACCGTGTCGGCCTCCCCGTGGGGGCTGGGGCCGAGGAGGCCGCCATGTCCGAAGAGACCGTGCCGCAGCAGGACGGGGCGGATGCCCGACCGAAGGGGCTGCTCCAGCAGATGGAGGAGCTCATGGCTGCGCTGAACGCGGACCTGTCGGCCCTGGACGCCGACCTCCAGTCGGCCGGGGACCCGGGGCGGCCGGCGGGCGAGGAGCGGCGCGCCGACTGAGCTGTACGCGGGTGCTGCTGGCGGGTGGCCGGTGGTGTGGCTAGCCCGCCTCCCGCTCCGGTAACTCCGCGTCCCGGTCCGCCAGTTTGCGCAGCATCTCCAGGACCCGGTCCCGGGACTCGTCCGCCGCGTCGATGGCCTCCATGCACTGCCAGTACGTGGCCTCGTCGTCCGCGGCGCAGGCCACGCCGACCAGGGCGATGCCGGTCTCGCCGAGCAGGGTGCCCAGGCGCATCAGCGCCTGACGGGCGTCGCCCAGCTCGGTCAGCTGGGCGGCGCGCAGCTCGCCCGGCGCCAGCTGAGGGGTGCGCAGCACTCCGCAGCCCCGGCCCGCCAGCTCGGTCAGCCCGATCGCCTCGCCGCGCAGTTCGGGTGGTCCGTAGACCGCCAGCCGACTGCCGATCGCCTGCGCCAGGGCCTGCACCTGCCACACCTCCGTCAGGACGTCCGGCACCTCGCCGCCGGCCGCCAGGGCACGCCCACTCGTCACGATGAGCCGCACAGCGTCCATGCGCTGCCCCCGTCTTTGTCCGACGCGCCCAGGGCGCGTCCGCCCGAACTCCGTTGTCCACTACCCAGAGTGAAGGCGTGTGGGACGAAAAGCCAGAGGAAGGCGGAAATCTTCGGACAACAAATTGATTTCCGGCCCGTTGTCGACTCCGGAGAGTGATAGCGGAGTTGGTCACTCCTCTCCGCGCACCGGGAAGCGGAGCTCGTTCCGCTCGATCTTGGCCTCCAACGCGGCCAGCGGGTCGACGCCCAGCACCTCGCAGAACTGGAGCAGGTACGCCAGTACGTCGGCCACCTCGTCCCGGACCCGGTGGGCGGTGTCCGGGTCGGTCATGACGCCGGCCGACTGCTCGGGCGTCAGCCACTGGAAGATCTCGACGAGTTCGGACGCCTCCACGCTGAGCGCGGCGGCCAGGTTCTTGGGGGTGTGGTAGGGCTGCCACTGCCGCGCGGCGGCGAACTCGGCCAGCCTGCGCTGCAGTGCCGCGAGGTCCAGGGGATGATGATCGGTCACGGCTCCAGGTGTACCACCGTGACGCCGTCCGCCCCGGCCGCCCAGGAGGCGTCGGCGACCGCCGCGACGAGGCGGATGTGCCCGCGGTCGCACATGTGGGCCGCCAGCCGCAGCAGTTCCGCCCGCTGCCTCGTGTCCAGGCCGCGGTCGAAACCGTCGGCGAGGACGGTGAGCGTCTGCAGGGCGGCGGGCACCTCGCCCGCCGGGTCGACCTCCAGCACCCCCGGGCCGGTGAACAGCACCAGCGCGAGGGCGAGGTAGCGCAGTTCGCCGTAGCCGAGGCGGGTGAGCCCGGTGCGGACGCCGTCGCCCCGGTCCAGCAGGGCGCGCACCACGCCGCCGACGACCGGTTCGGCCAGGACGTCCGCGACGGGGCCCGCGCATCCGGCGCGTACCGCCGCGACGAACCGCGCGTGCCGCCGTGCGCACTCGGCGCGGGTGCGCCACAGCACGTCGGCGAGGTTGTCGCAGCCGCCGAGCAGGCGCCCGGAGCCGGTGGGCACGGGCTCCCGCATCCGGCCGGGCATCGGATCGCAGGCGAAGACGGAACGCAGCGCGACCACCATCTGCTCGGCCGCGGCCAGCACCCTGCGCTGCCCGTCCGTCTTGCCGGCCACCCTGAGCGGCAGCAGCGGGGTGCCGAGCCGGTCGTCCGGCAGCGGGGCGCGGGTCACGGGCGCCGACCCGGCCGTGTGCCAGGCGGCCTGCACGGCGCGGCGGCCCGGGTCGCGCAGGGCCGTCTCCAGCAGCACGACCCCGTCGGCCGTCAGTCGTTCGCCCACGATGCGCAGCTCGGGCTCCGCCTGCACGGCGACGTCCAGGCGGACCGGGCCCGCCGCCCCGTCGGCCGTGCAGCCGATGCGGAAACCTCGGCGGTGCTGGGCGTCGGGCCGGGCCCGCTCGGGCACGCAGGCGACCGGGTCGGGGAACGCCACCGCGAGCTCGGCGCCGCCGCCGAGGCGGGCGAGTGCGTCGTACGCCCGGAGGGCGGTGGTCTTGCCGCAGCCGCTGGGGCCGGCGAGCACGGTGAGCGGCCCGAACGGCAGCACGGCGCGCCGGTGGCCGGCGAAGGCGGACAGCCGCAGCTCGGTGACCCTGGGCCGGTCCGGGAGCGGGGTGACGGACGCCGTCGACGCGGGTGACGCTGCCATGTCCGGACCGTAGGACCGCGCCGTACGGGCGAACCGTTTTGCCCGGAAGGCGTTCCTACGATCGGGGGACGCGGCCGTCAGGACCGGGCGGGTCCGTCACACTCCGGGGACGTCCGCCGCGCCCTCCATCAGGCCGTTCACCTCGGTCCCGGCCGGGGTCAGCAGGAACACGTTGCGGTCCACCCGGTGCATCCCGCTGGCCAGGCCGAAGACGACGCCGGTGCTGAAGTCCAGGACCCGCTTGGCCACCTCGCCCTCGGCGCTGGTCAGGTCCAGGAGGACCGGGATGCCCGTCATCAGCGTCTCGGCGACCTCGCGGGCGTCCGCGAACACGTTGACCCGCAGGACGACGAACCGGCGGCGGGTCTCCGTCACCGCCTCCGGCAGCGCCCGGTGCCCGACCGAGGACGGCCAGGCGTCGCGCCCGCGCAACGGAACGACCTGGGCGAGCCCCTCCCACTGTTCATCGGTGACGTCGTGGCTGTTCACCGGTTCCCCCGAAATCCACTCGCCTTCATTGCGTGCACCAGCCAATTCTTACGCCAAGTCACCCGTTCGGCCCAACACCGACACGGTTCGCGACGCTCCGTGTCCGGTGGTTGCCGCCACAGGGGCCGGGGTACTCAGCGACGGCCGCGCCACGCGCGCGATGCCGTTTGCCGCGCCGACAGCCGAAGGAGAGTCCCATGGGTGCGCTGGACCTGCCCGAACCCGTCGTCCGCGAGGGTGCCCCCGCGCCCGTCGATCTCCGGGGACTGGAGGCCGCGCTGCGCGAACGGGTCGACGGCGAGGTCCGCTTCGACGCCGGCAGCCGGGCCGCGTACTCCACGGACGCCTCGAACTTCCGGCAGACGCCCATGGGAGTGGTCGTCCCGCGCACCCCGGAGGCCGGCGCCCGGGCGGTGGCCGTGGCCAGGGAGTACGGTGCGCCCTTGCTGTCGCGGGGCGGCGGGACGAGCCTGGCCGGGCAGTGCACCAACGCCGGGGTGGTGCTCGACTGGTCGAAGTACTGCACCCGCGTGGAGTCCGTGGACACCGACGCCCGCACCTGCGTGGTGCAGCCCGGGATCGTGCTGGACGACCTCAACCGGCAGCTCGCGCCGTACGGCCTGCGCTACGGGCCGGAGCCCGCCACCCACGCCAACTGCACCGTCGGCGGCATGATCGGCAACAACTCCTGCGGCGCCACCGCCCAGGCGCACGGCAAGGTCGTCGACAACATCGCCCGGCTGGAGGTGTTGCTCTACGACGGCACCCGGTTCTGGTGCGGGGAGACGAGCGACGAGGAGTACGCCGCGATCGAGCGGCAGGGCGACCTGCGGGCGACCGTCTACCGGCGGCTGCGTGCGCTGCGCGACACCTACGGGGACGAGATCCGCCGCCGGTTCCCGGACGTCCCGCGCCGGGTCTCCGGCTACAACCTGGACTCGCTGCTGCACGAGCACGGCTTCGACGTGGCCGGACTGCTGGTGGGCAGCGAGTCCACGCTGGTCACCGTCCTGCGGGCGGAGCTGGAACTGGTGCCGGTGGTGAAGGAACGGGCCCTGGTGGTCCTCGGGTTCGACACCATCGACAAGGCCGCCGACGCGGTGCCCGACGTCCTGCCGCACGAGCCGATCGCGCTGGAGGGCGTGGACGCCCGGCTGGTCCGCGACGAGCGGATCAAGGGCCTCAACGAGAAGGCGCTCGCCGAGATGCCCGACGGGAACGCCTACCTGTTGGTGCAGTTCGGCGGCGACACCGTCGAGGAGGCGGGCGCGCGGGCGCACCGGATGCTGGAGGCGGTGCACCGTTCCGAGCACGACGCGGACTGCTCGTTCCTCGACGACCCGGCGAACGAGCAGGCGCTGTGGCAGGTCCGGGAGGCCGGGCTCGGCGCCACCGCGCACATCCCGGGCAAGCCCGACACCTTCGAGGGCTGGGAGGACTCGGCCGTCGCCCCCGGGAAACTGGGCGACTACCTGCGGCGGCTGCGCGCGCTCTTCGAGGAGTTCGGCTACCTGAGCGACACCGGGCCCAGCCTGTACGGGCACTTCGGGCAGGGCTGCGTGCACACCCGCATCCCGTTCGACCTGTACACCGCGGACGGGGTGGCGACGTACCGGAGGTTCATGGAGCGGGCGGCCGACCTCGTCGTGGAGTTCGGCGGGTCGCTGTCCGGGGAGCACGGGGACGGGCAGAGCCGGGGCGAGCTGCTGCCGCGGATGTTCGGGGAGGCGCTGGTCGAGGCGTTCGGGCGGCTGAAGGCCGTCTTCGACCCGCTGGACCGGATGAACCCGGGGAAGGTCGTCGCGCCGTACGGGCTGGACGAGAACCTGCGCCTGGGCGGTGACTGGGCCCCGTACGAGCCCCGCGACCTGCGTTTCCGCTTCCCGCACGACGGGGGGTCGTTCTCGCAGGCCGCCAACCGGTGCGTCGGGGTCGGCAAGTGCCGGCAGCACACCAGTGACGGCACGGTGATGTGCCCGTCGTACCAGGTGACCCGCGAGGAGGAGCACTCGACGCGGGGCCGGGCGCGGCTGCTGTTCGAGATGCTCGACGGGCACGGCGACGGCGCCCTGCGGGACGGCTGGCGGTCGGAGGCGGTCAAGGACGCGCTCGATCTGTGCCTGGCCTGCAAGGGGTGCAAGAAGGACTGTCCGGCGGACGTGGACATGGCCACGTACAAGGCGGAGTTCCTGTCCCACCACTACGAGGGCCGGCCGTGGCGCAGGCCCCGCTCGGACTGGTCGATGGGCTGGCTGCCCGCGCTCGCGCAAGTGGTGGGGCGCACCCGGCTCGCGCCGGTCGTCAACGCGCTCACGCACGCCCCGCTGCTGTCGAAGGCGGCCGTGCTGGCCGCCGGGGTGGCGGACCGGGAGGTGCCGCTGTTCGCGGAGCAGACGTTCGAGCAGTGGTTCGCACGCCACGAACCGGAGGGCGACGGGCGGCGCGGGTCGGTGCTGCTGTGGCCGGACACCTTCACCAACCATTTCCACCCGCACATCGGACGGGCCGCGGTCCGGGTGCTGGAGCACGCCGGCTGGCGGGTGGAGCTGCCGTCCGAGCCGCTGTGCTGCGGGCTGACCTGGATCTCCACCGGACAGCTCGGGACGGCGCGGAAGGTCCTCACCCGGACCGTGCGCAGCCTCGCCGAGCACGTGCGGGCGGGCGGTCTGGTGGTGGCGCTGGAGCCCAGCTGCACGGCGGTGTTCCGGGCGGACGCGGGCGAGATGTTCCCCGGCGACCAGGACGTGCGCCGGCTGGCGGAACAGACGGTCACGCTGTCCGAGCTGCTGACCGACCACTCCCCGGGCTACGAGCCGCCGCGGGTGCCCGAGCGGTCCGCGAAGGCGCTGGCCCAGGTGCACTGCCACCAGCACGCGATCATGGGCTGGGAGGCCGACCGGGAACTGCTGCGCCGGGCCGGGGTCGACGCCGAGCGGCTGGACTCCGGGTGCTGCGGGCTGGCCGGCAACTTCGGTTTCGAGCGGGGCCACCTGGACGTCAGCGAGGCGTGCGCGGAGCGGGTGCTGCTGCCGCGGCTGCGGGAGGAGGACGAGGCGACGGTGGTCCTCGCCGACGGGTTCAGCTGCCGCACGCAGATCCACGAGTTCGACAGCGGCGGCCACGAGGGCGTTCACCTGGCGGAGCTGCTGGCCTCGGCGCTGCCCCGTCCCGCCGGGGACACCGAAGTGCCGGGCAGCGCGTACGGCACCGCGCCGGGCGCCCGTCCGGCGGCGCCGGGGCTGCGGGCGAAGGCGCTGGCGGTGGCGGGCACGGGGGTGACCGCCGTCGGCGCGGCGCTGGCCGCGGCGGCCCTGGGCCGGGCGCTGCGGCGCCGGTGATGGCCGCGCCCCGGCCTCCGGACGGCGGTGACCTCCGGAGGCCGGGGCGGCTCCGGAGGTCACCGGCGGTGGACGGTCCTTCTTGACGGCTCCTCAGGCGGCCTGGTCCTGGCGGCTGGCCAGGGCCCAGATGACGAAGACGTCGATCGCCATCATGATCACCGACCAGACGGGCGAGTACGGCAGGAACAGGAACTGGGCGATCAGGCTGAGCGAGGCGAGGAAGATGCCCGCGAAGCGTGCCCAGGCCATGTCTTTGAGCAGGCCGATTCCGGTGACGAGGACCAGTGCGCCCAGGATGACGTGGATGATGCCCCAGCCCGTCAGGTTGAGTTCGTAGACGTAGCTGCCGACGCGGGCGTACACGTCGTCCTCGGCGATGGCCGCGATGCCCTGCAGGACGGCGAGGGCGCCGTTCAGCAGCAGCAGTACGCCCGCGAAGACGACGCCGCCGGTCACCCAGCCGCTGGAACGGTCCGCCGACCGCGGGGTGCCGGCGCCGTGCGTCGGCCTGCCGGGAGAAGGTGCGGCGTGCTGGCTCATGAGCGGAGTCCTTTCTGCGTGTCCCCCGTACGGGCCTGCGCCCATCGGCACCCCGAGGCGCCGACAGGTCATTCGAGCCTGCGGCCACCCGCACCGCCCGGCCATACGGGTCCGCCGAACGGGTGAGGCAGGCAGCTGCCGCGCCGTGCCGCCCGGTCCCCGGGACGGGCGCCGTGCGCGTGCGGGCCCAGTGCGCCTCGCGTTTACTGAGCCGCACATGCGAACGCTCGTGAGGGACCGGGTGCGGTGGACGGAGGAGGCCCGTGACGACGCAGCCCGCGCCGGCGAACGCGGTGCCGGGCCGGGCCGAGCAGTCCCTGCGGCGCACCCTGCTCAGCCCCGGCTACCTGCGGCTGTTGCTGCTGTGCGTGCTGCTGGGTGTGCCCATCGCGCTGGCCTGCTTCTTCTTCGTCGGGTTGCAGCACGAGCTCCAGCACTGGGTGTGGACGGCGCTGCCCGAGGCGGTGGGGTACGACGCCCCGCCCTGGTGGTGGCCGCTGCCCGCGCTGGTGCTGGCGGGGCTGATCCTGGCGCCGATCGTGACCCGGATGCCGGGCGGCGGCGGTCATCTGCCGGTGAACGGGCTGGGCGGCGCGCCCGTCGGCCCCCGCGCGCTGCCCGGTGCGGTCCTGGCCGCGCTGGCCACGCTGCCCCTGGGGGTGGTGCTGGGGCCGGAGGCGCCGCTGATGGCCGTGGGCAGCGGGCTCGCCCTGCTGGCGGTGCGGCGGGCGGGTGCGGCCGGGGACCCGAAAGCGAGCGCGGTCCTCGCCACGGCCGGCTCCACCGCCGCGATCTCCACCATTCTCGGCGGCCCGGTGGCCGCGGCCGTGCTGCTCATCGAGGGGGCCGGGCTCGGCGGCGCCCAGCTGGTCGCCCTGCTGCTGCCCTGTCTGCTGGCCAGCGCGACGGGCGCCCTGGTCTTCACCGGCTTCGGCCAGTGGACCGGCCTGAAGATCGGCGCCCTCACGCTGCACGACCTGCCGCCGGGCGCCAATCCGGACGCCGGGGACTTCCTCTGGGGCATCCCCACGGCGGCGCTGATCGCCGTGCTGATCACGCTGGGCCGCGAGCTGGGCCGGCGCACGGTCTCCTGGACGCGGGAGCGCACGGCCGTCCGCACCGTCGCCTGCGCCACGGCGGTCGGCGTCTGCGTCAGCGCGTACGCCCTGATCACCGGCCGCTCCCCGGCTCAGGCGGCACTGTCCGGGCAGGCCACGCTCGCCGAGCTCGCCGCGCACCCGCACGCCTGGTCGGTGGGCGCGCTGGTGGCACTGGTCGCGTGCAAAGGGCTGGCCTGGGGCATCGCGCTGGGCAGTCTGCGCGGCGGCCCGATCTTCCCGGCGGTGCTGCTGGGCACGGCGACGGCCCTGGCCTGCTCCGGCCTGCCGGGCTTCGGAACGACGCCGGCCCTCGCCCTCGGCATCTCCGCCGCCGCGGCCGCGGTGACGGGGCTGCCGCTGGCCAGCGCCGTGCTGGCGGTACTGCTGATGGGCGGCGACGCGCACGACCAGATGCCGCTGATCGTCACCGGGTCGGTGGTCGCCTTCATCGTCGCCCAGGTGACCCGCCGGACCGAGCCGAGCGCGGACGGGGGTCCGGGGACGAAGGCGGACGGGAGACCAGGGGCGGGGCCGGACACGGACGGCGGACCGGCGGCCGGGACGGGGCGGTGACGGGGCGGTGGGCCGGGTGGCGGGCGGGGCGGTGAGGGGCCGGTCGGCCGGGTGGCGGGCGGTGCGGCCCTGGGGGCTGCGGGCCGGGGCCGCGGCGGTCGTGGTCACGGCCTACTTCCTCCTCCCCCTCGATCATCTGGGCCCGCAACGCCCCCTGCTGAGCTGGCTGCTGTTCGCCCTGGTCCTGACCGCCGTGGCCGTGCTGCTGCTCCGGCAGATCCGGCACGTACTGGTCGACCGGCCGGACTCCCGGCCCGGCATGGTCCTCTCCCTGCTGATCGTCCTGTCCGTGCACGTCTTCTCGGCCACCTACTACGCCCTCGCCAAACAGCCCGGCGAGTTCACCGGCCTGCACACCCGCGTCGACGCCCTGTACTTCACGATCGTCACCCTGGCGACCGTCGGGTACGGCGACATCACCCCGCGGGGCCAGTCGGCGCGGATCGTGACGGTTCTGCAGATCGCGTACAGCTTCGTGTTCCTGACCGCCGCCGCGACCGCGCTGACGCAGCGGATGCGCGACATGGTGGTGCGGCGCACGGGGCGGGACCGGCCCGGCTCGCGGGAAGGCTGAGGGGGCGCACGCGCCCGCCGGGCGGGAGGCCCGCTTGTCACCACCCTCGTGGGAGCACTACCGTCGTCACGCCTTGGTGAACGGGAAATCCGGTGTGATGCCGGTGCGGCCCTCGCCACTGTGAATCGGGAAGTCCGGCTCCGGCCCTCGCGGGCAGCCACTGGATCGCTTGCGATCCGGGAAGGCGGAGCACGGGCGGTGGTACCCGTAAGCCAGGAGACCGGCCAAGGCGCGTCGTCCATCCACGAGGTGCTGGAGAGGGTCTGCCGAGTCATGCACATAGCCGAGGGCTTTCTGCCTCCGGCGCACGCGATCGCCTGGGGTGTCGCGTCCGCGCCGTTCGTCGTCCACGGAGTACGGTCACTCACCCGTGAGGTCAGGGAGCACCCGGAGAGCACCTTGCTCCTCGGCGCCTCCGGGGCCTTCACCTTCGTCCTGTCGGCCCTGAAACTGCCGTCCGTCACCGGGAGTTGCTCCCATCCGACCGGCACCGGTCTGGGCGCGATCCTCTTCCGGCCGCCGGTCATGGCGGTGCTGGGCACCATCACCCTGCTCTTCCAGGCGCTGCTGCTCGCGCACGGCGGGCTGACCACGCTCGGCGCCAACGTCTTCTCGATGGCGATCGTCGGCCCGTGGGCCGGGTACGGCGTCTACCGGTTGCTGCGCCGCTTCGACGTGCCGCTGATGGTCACCGTGTTCTGCGGGGCGTTCGTCGCCGACCTGTCCACGTACTGCGTCACCAGCGTGCAGTTGGCGCTGGCCTTCCCCGACCCGGGCAGCGGATTCCTGGGCTCGCTCGGCAAGTTCGGGTCCGTCTTCGCCGTGACGCAGATCCCGCTCGCGGTGAGCGAGGGCCTGCTCACGGTGGTCGTGATGCGGCTGCTGGTGCAGTCCAGCAAGGGGGAACTGACCCGGCTGGGCGTGCTGCTGACGAGGACGGGGACCACGGGGGCCGCCAAGACCGAGGGACAGGAGGTGGCCCGATGAGCCGGAACGCCAAGATCAACGCGCTGCTGCTGCTCGCCGTGGCCGCGCTCGCGGTGCTGCCGCTGGCGCTGGGACTCGGCGACCACAAGGAGGAGCCGTTCGCCGGGGCCGACGCGGAGGCGGAGACGGCGATCACCGAGATCGAGCCGGACTACGAGCCGTGGTTCTCGCCGCTGTACGAACCGCCCTCGGGGGAGGTCGAGTCGGCGCTGTTCGCCCTGCAGGCCGCGATCGGCGCGGGCGTGCTCGCGTACTACTTCGGGCTGCGCCGGGGGCGGCGGCAGGGCGCGGAGCGGGCGAGGGCGGCGACGGCTGTGCGGGACGCGCCCGAAGGGGACTGAGTGCTGCCGATCGACGCGGCGGCGCACAGCAGTCGCTGGCGTCGCCGTCATCCCGTGGACAAGGCCGTGCTCGGGCTCGGGCTGACCGTGCTGGCGGTCGCGCTGCCGCCCTGGCCGGGCGCGGCGCTGGTGCTGGTGACGGCGCTCGCCGTGCTGCTGGGGCCCGCGGGGGTGCCCGGGCGCAGGCTGTGGCGGGCGTACCGGGTGCCGCTGGGCTTCTGCGTGACGGGGGCGCTGCCGCTGCTCGTTCAGGTCGGGGGCCCGGACGGGTTCCTGACGGCGGCGGACGGCGGGCCGGTACGCGCCGGCGAGCTGCTGCTGCGCACTTCGGCGGCCTCCCTCGGGGTGCTGCTGTTCGCGTTCACCACACCGATGTCCGACCTGCTGCCCCGGCTGGTGCGGGCCGGGGTGCCGGCGCCGGTGGTGGACGTGGCGCTGGTGACGTACCGCATGAGTTTCCTGCTGCTGGACTCCGTGCGCCGGGTGCGGCAGGCGCAGGCGGCGCGGCTGGGGCACACCACCCGGGCCGCGGCCTGGCGTTCGCTCGGCGGGCTCGGCGCCACGGCGTTCGTGCGGGCCTTCGACCGGGCGGCACGGCTGCAGAGCGGGCTCGCCGGGCGCGGCTACGACGGCACCCTGCGGGTGCTGGTGCCCGACGCCCGCGTCTCCGTGCCGTTCACCGCGGCGAGCGTGGCGCTGCTGGCGGCGCTGGCCGCCCTCACCCTCGTACTGGAAGGACCCCTGTCGTGAATGAGCCGGAAGCGGCCCTGGTGGCCCTGCGGGGCGTGTCCTTCGCCTACGAGGAGGGGCCGGACGTGCTGACCGGCCTGGACTTCGCGGTGCGCGAGGGTCGCGCGCTCGCGCTGCTGGGCCGCAACGGCAGCGGCAAGACCACGCTGATGCGGCTGCTCAGCGGCGGACTGCGGCCGCGCGCCGGGCGGTTGACGCTCGGCGGGGAGCCGGTGACGTACGACCGCCGGGGGCTCACCCGGCTGCGGACCACCGTGCAGCTGGTGGTGCAGGACCCGGACGACCAGCTCTTCGCGGCGTCCGTCGCGCAGGACGTGTCCTTCGGACCGCTGAACCTCGGACTGTCCGACGCGGAGGTCCGGTCCCGGGTCGGGGAGGCGCTCGCCGCGCTGGACATCGCCCGGCTGGCCGACCGGCCCACGCACTTGCTGTCGTACGGGCAGCGCAAGCGGGCCGCGATCGCCGGAGCCGTGGCGATGCGGCCCCGGGTGCTGATCCTGGACGAGCCGACGGCCGGGCTCGATCCGGACGGGCAGGAGCGGCTGCTCGTCACCCTGGACCGGCTCCGCGCGGGCGGCACCACAGTGGTGATGGCCACCCACGACGTCGACCTCGCCCTGCGCTGGTCGGACGACGCCGCGCTGCTCACGCCCACCGGTGTGCACACCGGCCCGACGGCCGCGACGCTGGCCCGCACGGAACCGCTGCGGCAGGCCGGGCTGCGCCTGCCGTGGGGCGTCGCGGCGGCGCGGGTACTGCGGGCGCGGGGGCTGCTGGCGGACTCGGCGACGGGCCCCCGCACGGCGGAGGAGCTGGCCGCGCTGACCGAGTGACGCGAGCGGACCCGGGGTCAGTGTGCCGAGTCGCTGAACGCCATGTCCGGCGCCTCGGCCGGCTTCTCCCCGGGGCGCTGCCGGGCGCGGCGGCCGGGCGGTACCGCGATGACGATCAGGGTGCCGGCGGCCACGACGACGCCGCCGACGAGGCTGGTCGCCGACGCTCCGTGGGCGAAGGCCTGGTGCACCGCGTCGGCCGTGGCCCGGGCCTGCTGGGGCCCGGCCTCCGGACTGGTCGCGAGCCGCTCGGCGACGGCCGGCCCGCCGCCCACGGAGTCCTGGGCGGTGTCCAGCGAGCCGCCGAGCTCTGGCGCGCTGTCGCCGGCGCCGCCGCCGACGTTCGGCTCGCTGCTCGCGGGCGAGGACCCCGCGCCGCACCACTCCCGCGCCCACCCGTACTAGTGGCGCCGGAGGGGGTGAAGGGCATCGCCCTCATCGCCGCGCCCGTCCGGAGCGCCGAACGGCGGCGAGCGCGGCGAGCACCGTCCCGACGGCCACCACCAGCAGTCCGCGCAGCCACACCTCGGCCTCGATCTGCGTGGCGAGGGCGACGCAGGACGCGGCGCCCAGCACGGGCAGCGCGGTGGGGGCCCGGAAGTGGCCGGCCTCCCCCGGGTCGCGGCGCAGCACAAGTACGGCCGTGTTGACGATGAGGAAGACCACGAGCAGCAGCAGGACCAGAGTGGACGCCAGGGTGGCGACGCTGCCGGTCAGCGCGAGCAGCATCGACAGCAGGGTCGTCAGCGCGATCGCGGCCCACGGCGTACGGCGGCCGGGCAGGACCCTGGTCAGCGCGGCGGGCAGCAGGCCGTCGCGGGCCATGCCGTAGGCGAGGCGGGAGGACATGATGCCGGTGAGCAGCGCGCCGTTCGCCACGGCGACCAGGGCGATGGCGCTGAACAGCCACGTCGGTACGCCCCCTGCCTCCTCGACGACCTCGAGGAGCGGCCCGCTCGACTCGGCCAGCCGGGCCGTCGGGACGGCGACGGACGCGGCGAGGCCCACCAGGACGTACACGGCGCCCGCGGTGGCCAGGGCACCGAACAGGGCGCGCGGGTAGGAACGGCGGGGGTCTCGGGTCTCCTCGGCGACGTTCACCGAGGTCTCGAAGCCGACGAAGGAGTAGTACGCCAGCACGGAGCCGCTCAGTACGGCCGCCGCGGCCCCCTTCTCCGGGGTGCCGAGCTGTCCCAGCCGGCCCACGTCGCCGTCGCCGCGCAGCAGCAGCCAGCCGCCGAGGGCGACGATGACGAGGAGGCCGCCGACCTCGACGACGGTGGCGGCGACGTTGGCTCGGGTGGACTCCTTGATGCCGCGCGCGTTGACCAGCGCGAGGACGGCGAGGAACACGACCGCGACGAGTCCCACGGGCAGGGTCACGAACGCCGACAGGTAGTCGCCGCCGAAGCCGCGGGCCAGCGCGGCCACGGAGACGATGCCGGCCGCCAGCATGCAGAAGCCGGCGACGAACCCCGCGAACGGCCCGAAGGCACGGGTGGCGTAGTGGGAGGCGCCGCCCGCGCGGGGGTACTTCGTGGCCAGCTCGGCGTAGGAGGCGGCGGTCAGCATCGCCAGGAGCAGCGCGACGCCCAGCGGCACCCACACCGCGCCCCCGGCGTCGGCGGCCACCTGGCCCACCAGGACGTAGACGCCGGCGCCGAGGACGTCGCCGAGGATGAAGAAGTACAGCAGCGGGGTGGTCAGCGCGCGCTTGAGCGCCGGGCCGCCGGGGGTGTCCGCGGGTCGCCGCGTCGGGAGTCTCGCCATGGCGCCTCAGGTTTCCCGTACGGCGCGGAACAAGCCCCGGACATCGGGGACGGTGGCGGCCGGGCCGAGAGGAGGGCGGAGCGGGAGGCTAGGTTGACTCGCGCGACGCCACGCGGGTCGGGCCGACCCGCTCGGAGTTTCCAGGAGGGACCTCACGCATGACCACCGCACCGCCCGTCACCTTCGCCGACGTCCGGGACGCCGCCGCACGTCTCGACGGCATCGCCAACCGCACCCCGGTCCTCACCTCCCGCACGCTCGACGCCCTGGTCGGCGCCGAGGTGTTCGTGAAGTGCGAGAACTTCCAGCGGGTCGGCGCCTTCAAGTTCCGCGGCGCCTACAACGCGGCCTCCCGGCTGTCCGCCGGGCAGCTGGCGAAGGGCATCGCCGCCTACTCCTCCGGCAACCACGCCCAGGCCGTGGCGCTGGCCGCCCGGGAACTGGGCACCACCGCCGTCATCCTCATGCCCGAGGACGCCCCGCGCTCCAAGGGGGAGGCCACCGCCGGCTACGGCGCCGAGATCGTCACCTACGACCGCTACACCCAGGACCGCACCGCCCTCGGGGAAGCGCTCGCCGAGGAGCGCGGCCTCGCCCTCATCCCGCCGTACGACCATCCGCACGTCATCGCCGGCCAGGGCACCGCGGCCCTCGAACTCCTGGAGGAGACCGGCGCGCTCGACGCCCTCGTGGTCCCCGTCGGCGGCGGTGGACTCGTCGCCGGCAGCGCCACCGCCGCCAAGGCCCTGCACCCCGGCATCCGGGTGGTCGGCGTGGAGCCGGAGGCGGGCGACGACACCAAGCGGTCCCTGGACAGCGGCGAACGCGTCACCATTCCCGTCCCCCGGACCATCGCCGACGGCCAGGCCCTGCCCACCCCGGGCGAGATCACCTTCTCCGTCAACCGGCGCCTGGTCGACGCGATCGCCCTCGTCGGCGACGACGAGATCGTCGCGGCCATGCGCTTCGCCTTCGAACGCCTGAAGATCGTCCTGGAGCCCAGCGGCGCCACCGCGCTGGCGGCGCTGATGGCCGGACGCCTGGACCCCCGCCCGCGCCGGGTCGGCGTCATCGCCTCGGGAGGGAACGTCGACGCCGGGCGGTTCGCGGAGCTGGTCGGCCGCTGAGGGGAGCGTCCGCGAGCGGTGGGTCACGCGGGTCCGTCGGAGGACCGCTTCTCCACGACCCCGGCGAAGGCCGACGCGACGAGGGCGACGGCACGGTCGTCGCCCCGGGACAGCCGGCGCAGTACCTCCAGCGGGGCGTCCCCCGACAGCTCGACCAGGGCCTGGGCCAGCCGGATCCGCGTCGCCGAGTCCGCGGTGGGCGCCGCGAGTTCGTCGTCCAGGGCGGCCATGATCCGCTCCGCGCACCCGGGCTCCTGGGACAGCGTCCCCAGGACCTCCGCGGCGTCCACGTCGTTGGCCCCCTCGACCACCATGCCGACCAGCGTCGGCACCGCCGCTTCCTCGCCACGCCTGCCCAGCGCCAGCGCGGCGTGCCCGCGCACCGTCCGGTCCGCGTCCCCGAGGGCGTCCCCCAGCGCCTCGGCCGCCCCGGGGACCTCGGGCAGCGCGGCGATCGCCAGTACCGCACGCCGCCGGACGTCGGTGTCGTCCGAGCGGAGACCGGCCGCCAGGGTCGCGAGGCCGTCCCCGCCCGACCGGGCGAGCGCCCAGCGCAGGGCGCCCCCGACGACGGGGTCCGACTCGGACAGGACCGCCCCGGCCAGCAGCTCGGGCGGCACGGCGGCGCCCTCCGGCCGGACCAGCACGGTCTGCTGCCGGCGTGCGGCGCTGGTCGAGTCGAGCCCCTGCATGAGGGCGACGACGTCCAGGACGTCCGGCCAGCCGGCGGGTGCCGACGCGTCGATCGCCCGCAGCCGCTCCAGCAGTTCCCGCTCCCGTGCCAGTCGGTCCTCCGTCCACCGGATGAGGTCGCCGACCAGGGCGGACGGCGAGAAGGCCGGGTCCTCCAGCGCGCGCCCGATCTGCTTGAGCGAGAGCCCGAGGGACCGCAGGCTCTCCACGTGGAAGATCCTGCGGACGTCCTCGGCCGAGTACTCGCGGTAGCCGCCGACGGTGCGACCGGTCGGCCGCACCAGTCCGAGGGCGTCGTAGTGCCGCAGCATGCGGGGGCTCACCCCCGAGCGGCGGGCCACTTCGCCGATCAGCACTCCGTGGTCTCCGCCCCGGCGGCCCCGGCCGACGCGGCGGCACAGGCGGCGGCTCGTTCGGGGCCGAGTGCGACCAGGCGCCTCGCCTCCTCGACGGCCGTATCGAAACCGGCCTCGGGATCGCGCCGGAGCAGCTCCGTGGCGTGGGCGTGCGCGGCCACCGCCGGGTCGGGGCCGGCCGCGGCCTTCTCCAGGGCCGGCCCGCTCACGTCCCCGAGGTCGATGAGGGCCCGGCTCAGGCTCAGCCGCACCTCGCGGTCGCCGCGGCCGAGCTGCCCGGCCAGTTCGCCCGCCAGGTCCTCCTTCTCCTCCTCGGGCACGAGGACGACGGCGACGCGCCACGCGGTCCGCGCGACCTCGTCGTCGGCGTCGCACAGCATGCCGCGCGTGATCCAGGCCCACGCGCTCCTGTCGCCGATCTTGGAGAGTGTGTGCAGCGCCTGGCTGCGGGCCTGGGTGCGCTCGGAGCCGAGTTCGCGGCGGACGCGGGGCAGGGTGTCCTCCGGCGGCAGGCGGGTCAGCGCCCAGGACAGCATGTCCCGCACGAAGAAGTCCGGCTCGACGGCGCACCGCTCGACGAGCGCCTCCAGGAAGCCCGGGTCGGGCCGCGTGCCGGCCGCCAGGGCCGCCTGGAGCCGGACCGAGCCGTCCTCGGCGCTCAGGGCCCGGGCCACGCGAGTGTTGCGGTCGGTTCCGTCTGTGGTGTTGATCGGGACCACCTCCTGCACCCAGGGCACACCTTAACAACGTGTCAAGGTCAAGCCGCGCCCGCTGAGCGCCGTGCCCACGGTGATCGTCGAGGCCGCCGACCGGTCCCGCAGCGGAGTGGCGACAGCTCTCCACAACAACGTGAAGACGTTCGGCGGGGCGATCGCCGGAGGTCTGATGGCCGCCGTGCCGGCCACCTCCTCCCACGCCACCACGACGCCGGACGCCGTACCGGGGGAGGGCGCCTACGTGGTGGTGTGGCTGCTGTGCGCGGGGTGCGCCGCGGCCGCGGCCGGAGCGGCTCTGCCGGCCCGCCGGACGGAGGAGGCGGACGGTCACGCTACCCGTGACATCGAGGCCCCGTGACATCGAGTCCTCCGGACGCCCCCGCTCCGGCTCCCCGCACCGCTTCGCCCACGGGGAGCCCGCAGCATCAGACGTCTTGTGCCGCTCCTCCGGGGACCCGCAGCTCCGGCTCCGCCCGCAGCCCGTCGACATCCACACCGCTCTCGGTGAGCACACGCTCGACCTCCGCCACGGAGTCCGCGTCAGTCCCCTTCTCGTCCAGCAGGGCGGCCAGGAGGTGAGTCGTGCCGACCGTCGGCGAGCCCTGCGCGGAGGCGGTGAACTGCGTGACGTGCAGAAGCCGTCGCTCGAAGTCGGCGGAACCGGCCACCTCCGGGGGCTCCTCCTCCGCGACTCCGGTGGAGGGAAGCAGCACGCGGGCCACAGCACCATGCCGGCCGCCGTGCCGCCGCAGGAGTTCTCCCCCTCGATTCGCTCCCGCCAGTTCCTCGGGCAGCTTTCGTTCCGCGACGGCCAGCGACCGGTCCAGCGCCAGGATGCCGAGCAGCACATCGGCGGGTTCCGTCTCCGGCGCCCCGCGCCGCACCGCGCTCCGCTGTGCCTCCGAACGGACCGCGGCCACGACCGGGGAGCCGAACCCGGCGCCGCCCCCGAATACCCAGGCGGTGAACTTCCGGGTCAGCGGATTGCCGCTCTTCCCGAACGCCCCCGCCTTGCGCATCATCAGCACCGAACCCGGCTCCGGCACTTCGTCGCTGCCCCGCAACGCGTCGAGCGCGGCCGAGGCGGCCGAGACATCCAGCTTCTCCACCACCATGGCCTCGTGGGCACGCGTACCGGGCAGCGCCATCAGCGCTTGCGCCACGTGACGGACGCGAACGGAGACGGTGCGCTCCTCCCGCGCGGCCTCCAGCGCCTTGCGCAGACAGGCGCGCACCGCGGCGGTCGTCGAAGGCAGTCGAACCCGTGTCTGCTCCTCCTTCCGATTCTTCCAGCGCAGCCTCCGCGCCTCCTCGTGCCGGACCTCACGCCAGACGGCATCGATCTCGCGCTCGTCCTCCGGGCTTCCCGCCGTGTCGTCACCCGCGTCCCCACTGATCCACACGGATGTCCCCCGGCTCCCGATCGAACCGCCGAGTGAACCGGAGGCCCTCATCCCGGGGGCGATCGCGGAACCCGCGGCCCAATCGCCCGACACGAGCGCGTACAACAGGCCCTCCGTGCCGACATCGTCGCGTTCCTGCTTGGCCACCGCGCGCATCGTCTCCAGCATCAGCTTGACGACGTCCCTCTCGAACTCGGTGGTCACGCCTGCGCCGCGGTCGGACGTTCGCTGGTCCATCGGGTCGCCCCTCCATGGTGGTTGCCTGCCGTGTAGGACGCTGGTCCGCGCTCTCCGGCTCCACCTTCGGCCGACCGGCCGGGCTTCCGGCGCGAATCCTCCACTCCGCCCCGGGGCTCGTGAGGGAGTCGTGAACCGGATTTCCGGCACCTGGTCTCGCGCGGGCCCCACACCTCGTACACGGGAAGTCCCACACTCGCCAGGAACTCCAGGACCCCGGTGGGGAGCGGTGCCGTTCCGCCGAGGGCCCGGTGGCAGTCGTCCAGCCCGACGGCGGCCCGGATCGGCCTCAGGATCCGCTCGTCGAGCTGCCGCAGCGCCGCGGCGCGGTCCTGCGGCATGTCCCGGCCCTCGGCGCGCAGGTGGAACTCGTCCAGGGCGAGCTTGCGCGCCCGCTCCACCTCCGCCGCCCGTTCCCCGGTCAGCGTGCCGAGTCTCGCCCGCAGGCCGGCGGCGAGCTTCTCCCACACCTCGGGGCGCCACCAACCGCGGGTGCTCCGGAGCGGTGACGGGCCGGTCCCGCGCCAGGGACGCGTGGGTGACGTTCCGGTGGGTGTACACCACGGCCAGTGGCCGGTCGGGGGTGGTCTCGTCCGTGAGCGCTTCGAAGGCGGCGGCATCGGGCGCCACCGCGCCGCGTACGGCGGAGTGGCTCACGGGAGATCGTGGCCACCGCCACCGTCGACGGCGAGCCGACCTCCCTGCTCCCGGTGTCCGTCCTCGCCTTCGGCGTCACGCCCGAGAGCTCGAAGGACCTCGGGGAGACGGCGGCCTCCGCGGGTCTGCTCCTGACCGTCCTGACCGACGTGACACCGCTCGCCCTGATCGGCGTCGCCGCCCTGCTCCTGGTGATCGCCTTCCTACGGATGCGGAGCACGAAGCCGGGCACCCTCGCACCGAGCGCCGCCGCGACCTCGCCGGCACAGCCACTCTGACACCCGCGGGGTCTCACCGTGGTCGTCGTCCCGTGTGTTCCGAAGCTACGGGGCCGGGTCGAACCACAGGGGGTAGTAGTCGTACAGGGTCGTGTCGTCGACTAGATGGCGCTGGGCGGCGGGTACCAGGAGTACGGGACAGGACTCGACGGTCCCGCCTGCTGTGCTGGCGCGGGTGGTGAAGACGCCGCGTCCGTGGACCGGGGAAGCGCCGATCCGGAGGTGGCCGGGGCCCGCCGTCGCGGCGTCCGGGGCGTTCACGGGCGCACCGCCCGGTACCAGCAGTCGGGTTCGCCCATCATGCCGAGGTCGCCCACCTGGTACGGCCAGCGCGTGCGGGAACCGCTGGTGACGTGACCGCGCAGACCGGCGGGGACGTCGCGGCCGAGTCCGGCGGTCAGGCTCAGCTCGGACAGGTCGACCGCGACGACCTGCCGCGCGCCTTCCACGAGGAGCGGGGCGGCGTGGCGCGGAGTCCCCGCACACGGCAGGTACACCAGGTCCGGCAGCGGCTCGCCGTACACCCGTGCGGCCGCCCGCACGGGCGACCGCAGTGGGACGCGGCTCTTTCCGGCCGTGTCCGTGGCCGTGGCCGTTGTTTCGGCCTCGCAGGGGTGGCCTGGGCTTTCAGGCCGGCGGCACGTAGCGGGCCGCGATCACCGTCGCGCGGTGGTGCAGCGAGGTGCGCAGCCACTGCGGGGCCTCCACCTCCGCGTACATGGCGTGCTGCCACAGCGCCCACTCCGCGTGCCGTGCGTCCTGGAAGACGACGTGCAGCCGGAGCCGGCCGTCCTCGTCGGTCTCCTCGGAGCGGACCGCCAGTGCGGTGGCGACCAGGTGCTCCCGGCGCGCGGGGTCCACGCGGACCACCACGGCGGTGTTGTCGCCGCCGGTCCGGAACCGCACGTTGCGTTCGCGCCAGGCCCGGTCCAGGTCGACGGTGTCCGAACGCTGCGCGGGTTCGTCGAGCTCCTCGGCCGCCAGGACCCGGCTCAACCGGTAGGTGCGGTCCTCGGTGCCCCGCTTGGCCAGCAGGTAGCCCTGGTCCCTGACGGTGACCAGACCGATCGGGTCCACCGTGCGCCACTGCGGGGACCGGCCCACGGCCTCGTAGTAGATGCGCAGTTTGTGCCCGGCGAACACCGCGCGCCGGACCTCGGCGGCGATGGAGTCGGAGACCTCCTCGGGCGCCACGCGACGCGAGAGGAGATCGGTCTCCGGGTCGATGAGCAGCCGCTGCGCCGCTCCGGCGGCGGTGTCCCGCAGCCCCTCGGGCAGCGCGTCGACCACTTTCAGCACGGCCGAGGCGAGCGCCGACCCCAGGCCGAACAACTGCGCGCCGCGCCGTGATCCGGCGACCACGAGGGCGAGCGCCTCGTCGTGGTTCAGGCCGGTGAGCGCCGTCTGGAAGTCCGGCAGCAGCGCGAACCCGCCGTGCCGCCCGCGCTCCGCGTAGACCGGGACCCCGGCCGCGGAGAGCGCCTCTATGTCGCGCAGCACCGTCCGGGTCGACACCTCCAGCTCACGGGCGAGTGTCTCCGCGGTCATCCGGCCTCGCTGACGCAGCAACAGCACCAGGGAAACCAACCGGTCGGCGCGCATGGGAAAACCCTAGCGAAATACATGACCAAGGGTGTCACGTATTCCTGACAGGGTTCATCGCACGACGTCAGAGCGCGGCGGTTGCCGAAGCGGTGGGCGTGCGCAGTGTCATGAACCGAATGGAGCAGGTGCGTCAATGGAACGTAACGCGGTCAACCCGGTGTCGTGGTCGGTCGAGATGGGATTCAACCAGGGCGAGGTCGTCTCCGGGCACTCGCGCACCCTGTACATCTCGGGCCAGACGGCGATGAGCAAGGAAGGCAAGCCCGAGCACGACGGTGACATGGCGGCGCAGCTGGCGCTGGCCGTCGACAACATCGAGGCGGTGCTCGCCGAGGCGGGCATGACCCTCTCGAACCTCGTCCGGCTGAACGTCTACACGACCGACGTCGATCTGCTCTTCCAGCACTACGGTGTGCTGGCGGGCCGCCTGGGCGCCGCCGGCGTGGCGCCGACCACCACCATGCTCGGGGTGACGCGGCTGGCGATCCCCGGTCAGATGATCGAGCTCGAGGGCACCGCCGTCGCGTGACGCGTCCGAGCGCCGGCCTCACGCCCGTGAGGCCGGCGCTACCGCTCCTCGCCCCGGACGACACGGCGGAGCCTGGTGAGGCGCTCGTGCAGGTCACGTTCCCCGCCGTGCCGCGTGGGGCGGTAGTAGTCCTTCTCCACGAGGTCGCCCGGCGGGTACTGCTGCGCCAGCACTCCCTCGGGGACCCGGTGCGGGTAGCGGTAGCCGATCCCGTTGCCCAGTTCCCTGGCGCCCGTGTAGCGGCTGTGGCGCAGGTGCGCGGGGATCTCGCCGACGGCGCCCGCCCGGACGTCGGACATGGCCTCGTCGATCCCGGTGATCACCGAGTTCGACTTCGGTGCCATGGCCAGGTGCACGGTGGCCTGGGCCAGGGCCAGGCGAGCCTCGGGCATGCCGATGAGCTGGACCGTCTGGGCCGCGGCGACGGCGGCCTGGAGGGCCGTGGGGTCGGCCAGCCCGACGTCCTCGCTCGCGTGCACCACCAGGCGCCGCGCGATGAAGCGCGGGTCCTCGCCGGCGACGAGCATGCGGGCCAGGTAGTGCAGCGCCGCGTCGGGGTCCGAGCCGCGTACCGACTTGATGAACGCGCTGACGACGTCGTGGTGCTGGTCGCCCTGCCGGTCGTACCGCACCGTGGTCTCGGCGACGGCGCGCTCCACCGCCGGAACGTCGACCACGGTGCCGCCGGTACCCGTCACCCCGTCGGCGCTCGCCTCCAGCGCGGTCATGGCGCTCCGGGCGTCACCGGCCGCGAGGCGCACCAGGACGTCCTCGGCCTCCGGCGTCACACAGACCGCGCCATCGAGGCCGCGCTCGTCCTTGACCGCCCGGCGCAGCAGCTCGCGGACGTCGTCCTCGTCCAGGGGCTGGAGCTGCAGTACCAGCAGGCGGGAGAGGAGCGGGGACACCACGGAGAACGACGGGTTCTCCGTGGTGGCGGCGACGAGCAGGACCAGCCCGTCCTCGACGGCTCCGAGCAGCGCGTCCTGCTGGGTCTTGGAGAAGCGGTGCACCTCGTCGATGAACAGGACGGTCCGCCGGCCCTGGCCGTCGCGGCGACGGCGCGCTCCGTTCATCACGTCGCGCAGTTCCTTGACGCCGCTGGTCAGCGCCGAGAGGGCGACGAACTGCCGGGCGGCGACGGCGGCCATCAGGCGCGCCAGAGTGGTCTTTCCCGTGCCCGGCGGACCGTACAGCAACACGGATGCCGCCTCGCCGCCCTCGGCCAGCCGTCGCAGGGGTGCGCCGGGGCGCAGCAGGTGGGCCTGGCCGACGACCTCGGCGAGCGACCGCGGCCGCATCCGCACGGCGAGCGGGGCGTCGGCCCGTGGGGACTCGGTCGCCGCCTCCGGCGGGCCCGGTGGAGCGTCGTCCGCTTGCGGTAACGCGAACAGACCGTCGTCCTCGGCCGTCATCCCGCGCCCTTCCTTCGTGGATCGGTCACTCGTACGTCCCGGCGGCTACGCGAACAGCGTGCCCCGGGCGACAACGACGGCGGCTCCGGCCACTTGGACCGATTCGATCCGTTCGGGCGTCCCCGTCGCGCGAGCGCGCATCGTCGAGGAACGCCCCATCTCGACCCCCTGACGGATCTCGATCCACTCCCCGAACGGGACAAGTCCGTACCGGGCCAAGTGTACCGCGATCGCCCCAGCGGCCGAGCCGGTTGCGGCGTCCTCCACCACCCCGTAGGCGGGCGAGAACATGCGCAGCCGCCACTGCGTTCCGGAGCCCGCGAAGCAGTTGGCCGCCATGTCGGGCAGCCTCGCGAGGACGCGCTGGTCCGGCTCCAGGGAGGAGAGCGCCGGCACGCCGTCCAGACCGACGAACACGTGCCTGGGCCCGTTGTCGTACACCTCGACGGGCAGGGTGCTGCCGGTGTCCACCAGGTCGAGGGCGGTGAGGAGTTCGTCCGCGCGGTCGTAGGGCTCCCAGACCGGAAGGGGCTGCCACATCTCGGCCACGACGGTGCGGCCGTCGTCGTCCCGCTCCAGTTCGAAGGCCACGGTGCCCTTGGCGGTCTCCATCCGCAGCTCTTTCGCGTCGTGCGACTCGCCGAGCACCACGGCCGTGCCGAGGGTCGGATGCCCGGCGAAGGGCAGCTCGTTGACGGGGGTGAAGATGCGGACCCGTACGTCGCCGTCGTTCTCCGGGGGGAGGACGAAGACGGTCTCCGACAGGTGCAGCTCGCGCGCGATCTGCTGCATGCGCTCGGCGGGCAGGCCGGAGGCGTCCGGGAAGACCGCGGTGGGGTTGCCTGCCAGCGGGACGTCGGTGAAGACGTCGGCCACCACGTACTCGTACCTGCCCATGGGTTCCCGTCCGGTTCAGTGAGTGTCGAAGAGTGCCTGGTACTGGGCGACCGCCTTCTCGGTGGCCGCGCGTTCGTCGGGGGTCGGGGCGAACGGGTCCGCGGCCGGGGGCAGAGCGCCGAACCTGAGCAGCGCGGCCATGAGGAGCATGCGCGCCTTGGTGGCCGTCAGGTTGTTGCCCGAGACGAACGCCGGGTCGGTGCGGTACGCCATGCCCCCGGTGGTGCCGCGTCCGGTGCGGACCACCGGCAGACCGGCGAAGACGGCGACGCTCAGCGCCGCGTTCTTCGTCGGGTCCGCCATCCCGAACGGTGACATGCCCTCGCACACGAGGCCGGAGAGCGGGTGGCGGGCGAGGTTGGCGTCGATCCGCGCGAGGATCTCGACCTCCTCCTCGGCGACGGGCGGGTTGTCGGTTCCGGTGCCCGTCGCCGCGTACCGGCTGTACTTGGTGATCGAGACGTGCGGCATGGCGGAGGGCACGAGCCCGTCGGCGTCCTTGACCCGGACGTCGACCGGGGTGACGCCGGCGTCCAGGCTCCCGACGACGCCGGCCACCGTCTCGGGAAGCACCGTGAGGCGCAGCTCCGAGCGGTGGGTGTGCCTGCGGGCGGGGAGGTAGGTGAGCTGCGGAGGGCCGTAGCCCCCGAGGTCGGCGACGACTCCCCCGTGACCGCCGGTGACCTCGTAACCGCCCGGCCGGGCATCGACCTTGGTCACGTCCCGGGCCGAGTAGACGAGTTCGTCGACGATCACGCAGGCACCGACGCGGTTCTCGCCCCGTTCGTCCAGGGCGACGCCCGACGTGATGAACTTGACGCCGTCCACCACGTTGCGGTCGCCGTCCGCGCTCAGTGACTGGTGGCGGCGCTGCGCGGCGTGTCCGACGAGCGGCACCCCGGTGTCGATCAGGAGGCCGAACCAGTACAGGGTCTCGTCGACGGTCGGGCTTCCCTCCAGCCACTGCACGCCGTCGAACTTCCCGGTGGCGAGCACGGCCTGGACCTGGTTGGTGGCCCGGGCCAGGTGCGCGAGGCCGGGCTCGCTCTGGAGGTGGTACGGGTAGTAGACGAAGAAGTCCTGCCCGAGACGCTCGGAGGCGGCACCCGTGGTGTACCCGCCGGAGGGAGCCGCGCGGAAGAACTCGAAGTCGGCGACAGAACCCAGTTCGACGGGGGTGCCGTGGTCGGCGAGGCCGAACCGCTCGATCTCCTCGTAGAGGCGCCGGGCGTCCGGGTAGAAGGTCTGGCGGGCCTCCGCCGGGACCGCGTACGGCGCCGCCGAGGTCTCCTCCCAGGCGGAACCGTCCGCCTGTCTCCCCATGTAGGGCAGGGGGTAGAGGCCGTCGGCGGGTTCGAGTTCGACGACGTGCACCGGCTTGGCGTCCGGGGACGGCCGTACGGTGTGGAACGTGCCGCCCTCGTCGAGCCAGCCGTCGGGCGGGGCGTACAGGCCGGCGGCGTCCTGTTCGAGCGGGTGCGCGCTGAATGCCTCGACGTACAACGTCGCCGGGGCGGCGAGGCGTTGGGGCCGCAGGACGTCGGACCGGCCGGGCCGGGGCGGCAGGCCGTGGCGTGCGCGCGCCTTGTTCGACGTGACCAGGTCCGGGGTGTTCAGGATCGTCGCGGTCGGTCCGGCGAAGACCGCGATCCTGGGTCGCGGTGCGCCGGCCGGGAGCATGTCGCCCATCACATCGGCCTCAGATGTTCCACGGTGATGCCGTATTCCTCGGTGAGCCGCCGTGCGACCAGCGACCGGTGACACGCCTCGGGGTCGCGCTCGACGCAGAAGAGCGCCGCGGTCCCGCTGTCCGGCAGGGCCGCCACGATCGGTGCGAGGTCGGCCGGGTCGAGGATCTCGGCGGTGTAGCGGCGGGTGTACTCGGCGGCGAGCTCCCGGCGTGAGCGTTTGCCGACCCCTTGGCGGTCGTCCTCGGCGTACTGGAGTTGTCGCAGCTCGGTCGTCGGGGCGAGCTCCCGGCGGTGCTCGTAGGCGATCCCGGCCCGGGCGAGGGCCGCCTGGAGCCGCAGGGAGTTCGCCCAGGCGTAGTCGGGGCCGCGGACCCCGCGGCGCTGCCGTACGTCGAGCAGCAGGCGCACGTCGGCCTGCCGTAGTCGTTCGAGGTGGGAATCGCCGTCGAAGCCGTAGACGCCGATCGTTGCCAACTTGAGCACGGGACTTCTCCTGTTCGCGCTGCCGCTCGTACTCCGCTCGAAGCTGCCGGCCGCTCCGGGCCGTGCCGGGTGCCGCTACGGGGCGCGCGGCGCGACGATCAGGGCGGTCGTCTCCATCGGCAGTTCCGCCGTGCTCTCGACGGACAGGCCGGCCCGTTGCAGCAGCCGCGTGATCCGGCCGAGGGTGCGGTGCTCGCCGCCCGTGGTCACCAGCAGGTGCAGGTCCCACAGCGCGGGAAGCACGGTGGAGTTCTCGTCCTCGACGAAGCGGTCGAGTATCAGCAGCCGGGACGAGGGGCCCGCCATGGCGCGGCGGCAGTGCTCGAAGACACCGACGACGTCCTCGTCGTCGTGGCCGGCCAGCACGCGGCACAGGATGTAGACGTCCCCGCCCTCCGGGACGCCCTCGAACATGTCGCCGCCGACCACCTCGGCGCGCTCCGGGCCGACGGTGGCGGACAGGTGCTCGCGGGCCTTGGGCGTCATGTGGTCGCGGTCGAAGAGCGTGCCCGTGGCGTCCGGCGTGGCGGCGAGGATCGTGGCGAGCAGGTTCCCGCCGCCGCCGCCCACGTCCACGACCTTCTTGCCGGTGAAGTCGAAGACCTCGGGCACCTGGTGGAAGAACATGCTCGCGGCGTTCATCGTGAGCTGGAACCGCCGGGCGGTGGCCGCGTGCTCGCCCAGGTAGTCGTAGAACGGCCGGCCGTAGGCGACTTCGAAGCCGGAGCTCTCCGTGCTGATGGCATGGTGGGCGTGGTCCCAGGCGGAGTAGAACTCCTCGCCGTACAGCAGGCACATGTCGCGCAGCGACTGGGGGCCGTCGAGGAGCGCCGCGCTCACCCGGGTGCCGCGGTAGCCCGTCGAGTCGCTGCCCTCGAAGACGCCCAGGGCCACGAGCAGGCGCATCAGGCGGTGGACGCCCTGCTCGCTCGCGCCGGTGGCCTTGGCGAGTTCGGCGTCGTTGTCGCGGCCGGCCTCGACGTGGTCGGGCAGTCCGAGTTTGACCGCGGTGTAGAGCGCCTGCGCCCGCCACCCGCCGGTGATGATGTCGACCACGTCCCGGGTGGCCTGCACGTCGACTCTCATGGAGACCTCACCTCCCGATCCGCCGGTCACGACGGCTGCTTGATGTTGCACATCCAGGTGATCCCGAACCTGTCCACGAGCGTGCCGGCCTCGTCACCCCAGATCTGCTTCCTGAGGGGCATGGCCACCGTGCCGCCCGCGGACAGCTTCTCGAAGTACTCCCGCAGCCGGGGGTCGTCGCCGCCGAGGTAGAGGGCGACGTTGGTGCCCGGGTCGAAGGGGACCCGCTCCGGGACGTCCCACGCCATCACCGTGAAGCCGCCGGCGGTGCTGAGCGTCGCGTGCATGATCTTGTCCGGGTCGGGCATCTCCGCCGACCCGAAGTCGCCGTACGTGCCCAGTTCCAGCGTGCCGCCGAGGACCTGCTGGTAGAACTCCATGGCCTGACGGGCGTTGCCGTCGAAGGCGAGGTACGGGTTGAGCTGGGATGCCATCTGCTGCTGCCCTTTTCCCTAGGTGGGGATTCCGCCGCGGTTGATCTTCGGGACCTCGATGCCCAGCGCGCGCAGTTGCTGGAACGGGTTCATGAACTCGCGTTGCCGCTTGATCCTGCCGTCCTCGAGCTCGAAGGCGTGGATGAAGTGGTTCCTGTAGTGGCCGGGCGGGTAGTCCGGGTAGAGGATCTGCCCTTCGCCGTCGCACTCGACCCAGAACCTGTCGGGGTCCTGGGTGTCGAAGATCTCGACGTTCTTCCACTCCCAGTCCGGGAACATGCGCAGCGACCACTCGCCGTGGGCCTTGAGCTTCGCGTGTCCCTCGGAAACGACCGGTTCTCCGGTGTCGCTGGTGTACAGGCCGGCGCTGCCGTCCTCGGTGAAGAGCAGGTAGCGCGTCAGCCGGTTCTCGCCCTTGCGGGTCATGTAGTCCGCGACGACGGCCCGGTGCCGGGCGCGCAGGTCGAGGCCGGCGTCGGTGCCCTGAGGCCGGGCGTTTTCCGTTCCCATCTCGTCTCCCTCGATCCGTGGTTCGGGTGCGGGCCGCCGCGGTGCGGGCGGTGGGGTGGTCCGGTGCCGTCCGGACTCCGGTCTCAGAGCCGGAGTTCGGGCCGGTAGATGTCCAGCCAGGTACTCAGGTCGAGCACGCGCTCCATGCCGTTGCGGACGTCGATCGGCATGGTCGCCGGGTCCTGCCGCGTGATGTTCTCCAGCCGGCCCCGGTCGACCAGGTCGAAGACCGGGTCGTCGGTGGTGAGGAGCTCCTTGGACTGCTGGAGCAGCGCGCCCGTGTAGTGCGGGTCCAGCGTGGCCGGGTAGGGGGCCTTCACCCGCTCCAGGACCGACTTCGGCAGCAGGTCCGCGGTCGCGGCGCGCAGCAGGCTCTTCTCCCGGCCGTCGAAGGACTTCATCGACCACGGGGTGTTGTAGACGTACTCGACGAGGCGGTGGTCGCAGAAGGGGACCCGGACCTCCAGGCCGACGGCCATGCTGATGCGGTCCTTGCGCTCCAGGAGCATCCGCACGAAGCGCGTCAGATGCAGGTAGCACAGCTCCCGCATGCGCATCTCGTGGTCGCTCTCGCCCTCGGCCCGCTCCACTTCGCCGAGCGCGTCGGAGTACCGGTCCTTGATGTAGGCGGGCAGATCGAGGGCGGCGGTGATGTCGGGGTTGAACCGGTCCGACACCTGGGCCCGCGCGCCGCTGACGAACACGGCCATCCAGGGGAAGGTCTGCGCGGCCTGGACCTCCGGCAGGTGGAACCACCGGTACCCGCCGAAGACCTCGTCGGCGGACTCGCCGGACAGGGCGACCGTCGACTGCTGCCGGATCGCCTTGAAGAGCAGGTACAGCGAGGCGTCCATGTCGCCGAGGCTGAGCGGGCTGTCCCGGGCGGTGATGACGGCCCGGCGCACGTCCGGGTCGGCGATCGAGGCGTGGTCGAGCACGATGGACTCGTGCTGCGAGCCGACGTGCGCGGCCACCTCCCGGGCGTACGGGGCGTCCGTGGTGCCCCGCAGTTCGTCGGCGACGAAGTCGTCCTCCCGGCCGACGAAGTCCACCGCGAAGCTGCGGACCTTCTCGCCGGCCTCGCCGTGCTCGCCGGGCCGGCCCAGCTTGGCGGCGGCCAGCGCGGTGATGACGCTGGAGTCGAGGCCGCCGGAGAGCAGGGTGCAGCGGGGGACGTCGGAGACCAGCTGGCGGCTGACGATGTCCTCGAGCAGCTCCCGCACGGTGGCGACGGTGGTCTCCCGGTCGTCGGTGTGCGGGCGGGTGGGCAGCGTCCAGTAGCGGTGCTCGCGCAGGCCCGAGCGGTCGACGGTGACCAGGCCGCCGGGGACCACCTCGTGCATTCCGCACCACACGGCGCTGCCCGGTGTCTGGGTGAAGCTGACCAGCTCCCGCAGTCCGGCGAGGTCGACGGCGCGGTCCGCGAGCGGGTTGGCGAGGATGGCCTTCGGCTCGGAGCCGAACATGACGCCGTCGTCGGTGGCGTAGTAGTAGAGCGGCTTGACGCCCATCCGGTCGCGGATCATGACCAGCTTCTCGACCCGCGAGTCCCAGACCGCGAAGGCGAACATGCCGTTGAGCCGTTCGGCGACCGCCTCGCCCCACTCGACGTAGCCGTGGAGCACGACCTCGGTGTCGCTGCGGGTTGCGAAGCGGTGGCCCCGGCGCAGCAGTTCGCTCCTGAGCTCGGTGTAGTTGTAGACCTCACCGCTGTAGGTGATCGCCACCGGTCCGTCGTCGGTGGGCAGCACCATCGGCTGGGTCCCGCCCTCGATGTCGATGACCGCCAGCCTGCGATGGCCGAGCACCGCGTGCCGGTCGAGCCAGGCGCCACCGGCGTCCGGTCCCCGGCAGGCCATGGTCTCCGTCATCGCGTCCAGTTGCGTGCGCTGCTGCGTCAGATCCCGGTCGAACGAGACCCAGCCCGTGATTCCACACATCGACTTGCCTTTCTTCCTCTCGAGTCCTCGGTCCCCCGGCGGGGTCAGGGTTGGAGCCGGCTCGTGAGCCAGCCGGAACCTTCGCGCTCGTAACGCAGCCTCCGGTGCAGCCGGTCCTCGGGTTCGGACTGCCAGAACTCGACCGACGCCGGCTCCAGCAGATAGCCGGTCCAGCGGTCCGGGCGGGGCAGCGCCGAGCCGTCCCGGCCCAGTTCCCGGGCCTGCTCGCGCAGTGCCTCCTCGTCGAGCAGGGGTGCGCTCTGGTGCGCCGCCACCGACATCGGGTGCGTGCTGACGGGCCGGGCGTTCCAGAGGGCGTCGGACTCCTCGGCGGGCAGGGGGCGGGTCGGGCCGCTCACGCTCACCTGGCGTGCGGCCTCGCGCCAGTAGAAGAGCCCCGACGCCCAGGGCGTGCCGGCCAGTTCGCGGCCCTTGCGGCTGTCGGAGTGGCTGGCGAACACCAGGCCCGTCCCGCGTATGTGGAGGACCTGGACGATCCGGTTGGAGACCTGGCCGCGGGGGTCGACGGTGGCCAGTGCCAGCGCGCCCGGCTGGAGGACGGCGTCCGCGACCGCCTGGTCGAACCAGGTCCGCAGCAGCTCCATCGGGTCCGCGGGCGGGGCGGTGAACTCGTCGGCGGTCACGGCGGAGTGCGGTGCGCTCACGACGACTTCCCGATCGCTTCGAAGGCCAGGCCGCGTTCGGCGGGCCCGCCGGAGGAGATCCCCTCGACGACGGCCTCGACGTCGGACAGCATCCGGACGGTCGGCGGGTATCCGATGAGTTCGGTGGCCCGGTTCGGGGGCATCGGCGCCGTCAGGTCGGCCCCCGAGTCCCACAGCATCACGGCGCCCCACCGGTTGGTCTCCCGGTCGGAGATCCAGAACTTCAACCTCATTCCGTGGACCTCCGTCCACGGCTCGACGCCCTCGTCGCGCAGGTAGACGCGCAAGGAGTCGATGGTCTGGCCGGACCCGGTGAGGTCCCACCAGGAGATGGTGGCTTTCATGCGTTCAGTACCTCCGCGGTCTCCATCAGCGGTGCGAGCAGCTCGGCCAGGACCCGTTCGCCGTCCCGGGTGAGCACGGATTCGAGGTGGAACTGCACCGAGCCGAAGTGCGGGCCGCGCAGGGCGTGCACCTCGCCCGTGCCGGCGTCGAGGCAGACCGTCACCTCGCCGATGCCCGGACACTCCAGCCGGCCGGCCTTGGCACGGGCCGAGAAGGAGTTGTAGAAGCCCACCCGTTCGCGCGAGCCGAACAGGTCGATCTCCCGCTGGGTGCCCTGGTTCGGGACGTCCCGGCGCCGCAGTTCGAGCCCGAGGCGCCGGCTGAGCAGCTGATGACTCAGGCACACGGCCAGGAAGGGGATGCGTCGGGCCAGCAGCTCCTCGATGGCGGAGGTGAGCCGGACCAGCCTGGGGTGGTCGGTCTCCCGCGGGTCGCCGGGTCCGGGGCCCATGACGACGAGGTCGTGGTCGTCGAAGCGGTGGGCCGCGTCGAAGCGGCTGAGTTCCACGGTCAGCCCGATGGAGCGCAGTTGGTGGACGAGCATCGCGCTGAAGGTGTCCTCGGCGTCCACGATCAGCACCCGGCGGCCGTCCAGTACCGGGTGGGGCCGTGCGCGCTGCTCCGCCTCGCTGAGCCAGAAGTTCGCGATCGTCTCGTTGCGCCCTTCCAGGGCTTCCTGGATCAGCGGATGCGCGTCGAGCCGCTCCTGCGCACCGAGGGCCGCGAGGACGCCCGCCGCCTTGGTGCGGGTCTCGGCGACCTCGGCTTCCGGGTCGGAGTGCCGGACGAGGGTTGCCCCCACGCCGACCCGTACGTCGGCGGTGTCGCCGCGGTCCGAGGCCAGGATGTCGGCGGTGCGGATGAGGATGGCCGAGTCCAGGGTGGGCGCGCCGGCGGCGTCGCGGCCGATCAGCGCGGCGACTCCCCCGTAGTACCCGCGGCCGCCCGGCTCGTAGCGGGCGATCACCCGGCAGGCGTTCTCGAGCGGGCTGCCGGTCACGGTGGGGGCGAACATCGTCTCGCGCAGGATGTCCCGGGGGTCGAGGTCGCTGTTCCCCTCGATGGTGTACTCGGTGTGCGCGAGCCGGGACATCTCCCTCAGGTACGGCCCCTTCACGCGGCCGCCGCCCCGGCAGACCCGGGCCATCATCTTGAGTTCCTCGTCGAGGACCATGTACAGCTCGTCGGTCTCCTTGCCGTCGGTGAGGAACTCCATCACCTCCGACAGGACCGGTCCGGCGGCCGGGTAGCGGTAGGTGCCGCTGATCGGGGTCATCGCGGCGACGCCGTCGCGCAGGCTGACGTGGCGTTCCGGGGTGGCACCGACGAAGGTGCGGGTACCGGTGTGCACGATGAACGTCCAGTAGGCGCCGCTCTCCCGGGTGAGCAGCCGACGGAAGAGGCTGAGCGCGCTGTGCGTCGAGTAGCCGGTGATGCTGGTGACGAAGGAGCGTTTGATGACGAAGTTCGAGCCCTCGCCGGTGCCGATCTCGTTGTCGAGGACCGCGCGGACGGTGTCCGCGTAGGCTTCGTCGTCGGTGTCGAAGCGTCCGTCGGCCAGGGCGATCGGCTCGTCCGGAAGTGCTCTGAACACCTCGGAGGCGCTGGTCAGTGACTGGTGGGTCACCTCCATCGCGAGCAGCGGGGAGCCGTCGTCGACGGTGGCGAAGCCGCGTTCGGTGATCTGCCGGTGGGGCACCAGGACCAGCGTCTCGTGCCGGGCTCCACCGGGCCGCCCGGTCCCCTCGGCCGACGGGATGTCGGCGAGCCGGGCCGGGGTGCGGACCCGGCCCAGCAGGATCTCCACGCGGTCCGGGCCCACGGTCTCGGGGCGGTGCAGCAGGGCGAAGGCACCCGGTTCGGGGCCCAGCACGTGCTCGAGCAGCTGCGGGGCGTTCATCGGAAGACCTCCTCGGTGGTGGTGACCACCGAGCAGCGGGCGGCCGCGTAGTCGAGGGCCAGCCGGTGGTGGTCGGCGGAGAAGTCACCGAGGGCGTCGGCGACCAGGAAGGGCTGGATGTCGTTGGTGAACGCCTCGACGGCGGTCGCCAGCACGCCGACGTGGGCGTACACGCCGCAGACGATCAGCTGGTCGCGGCCCAGGGCGCGCAGCTGCGCCAGCAGGTCCGAGCGGAAGAAGGCGCTGTAGCGCCACTTGGTGAGCACCTGGTCCGCCGGCCCGGGCGTGAGCTCCGTGACGATCTGGCGGTCGACGGGGTTCACGCGCATGCCCGGGCCCCAGAAGTCCTTGAGGAGTCCGCGCTCCTCGTCCGTCATGCCGCCGGGCTGCGCGGTGTAGAAGACGGGGACCCCCAGCGCGGCGCACCGCTCCCGCAGCTGTGCGCAGTGGCGCACGAGCGGGTCTCGTACGGCCGGGGGGAAGGGGGCGAGGAAGTACCGCTGCATGTCGTGGACGAGCAGGGCCGCGCGGGTCGGATCGGGTGTCCACCGGGCCGTGCCGGGGGGCAGTTCGGCCGCCGTGGGCAGCGGGTAGGCGGAGATCGGGGCTAGGCCCGGCACGGTTCTCCCTCGACTCGGTTCGTCATCGTCTGCGGCTGCCAGGCGGACACCACCGACACGGCCTGGCGGGGGTTGAGTCGCGGGTCGCACAACGTCGTGTACGTGGCGCCGACGCGGTCGGTGGTGTCCGGGGCGTCGGCGCACTCGGTCACCGCGTCGGGGGTGGTCTCCAGGTGGATCCCGCCCGGTGTTCCGCCGCCTGCGCGGACGGCCGCCTGAAAGGCGGTGACCTCGCGGACGACGGTTTCCACGACTCGGGTCTTGCGTCCTTCGGCGGTGGTCACGGTGTTGGCGTGCATCGGGTCGACCAGCCAGATCACGGGGTGCCCCGCGGCGCGTACCGCCCTGACCAGCGGCGGCAGCAGGTCCGTCGCCGCGTCGGCGCCCATGCGGGCGATCAGGGTGAGCCGGCCCGGTGTCCTACCGGGGTCGAGCCGCTCGCACAGCCCGAGCAGTTCCGTGGTGGTCATGCGGGGGCCGACCTTGCAGGCCGCGGGGTTCACCACGTCGGCCAGCAGGGCGACGTGGGCTCCGTCGAGCCGGCGGGTCCGTTCCCCTATCCAGGGCCAGTGGGTGGAGGTGAGCGCGAGCCCGCCGCCCCGGTCGGCCCGCAGCATCGGGATCTCGTAGTCGAGGAGCAGGGCCTCGTGACTGGTCCAGACGGCCGGGTCGGCGCGGTCCTGCGGCGTCGGGCAGAGGTGGGTGATGACCTGGCGGGCGGCACGGTAGCCGGCCAGCAGGCGCCGGGGGTCGGGGCGTCGCGCTTCGGGGTCCGGCTCGGGGCCGTTCACCAGGTGGCCCCGGTAGACCGGGAGCTCGACGCCGCCGACCGACTCGGTGGGAGCCGACCGGGGCTTGGCGTACTGGCCTGCGATCCGGCCGACCTTGATGACGGGCTGGTGGGTGATCGCGCTCATGACCCCGGCGAGCACGTCGAGGAGAGCGGTCTTCCGTTCGACGTCACTCGCGGTGCATTCGGCGAAGTCCTCCGCGCAGTCGCCCGCCTGCACCACCTGTGCCTGTCCGGCGGCGACTTGGGCGAGCCGGCTTCGGAGTCTGGTGAGCGATTCGGTCTCCACCAGTGGTGGGAGGTCCGCCAGCGTGTCCCGAATTCGCTCGACCTCTGCCGGGTCTTCCCATTGGGGTTGCTGCTGTGCGACGAGGGTTGGTGAATAGTGGAGCGATGTGGTGTTCAATTCTGCTCCCCACTCTCCGACATGCCGGCATACCGCTTCGGCGCGGTAATACGGCCGACTCCCGACCACCCATGGCCGAGGGTGACCCGCCATGGGTGGTGGACTCCCCGGAATTCCTCGATTTCGGCATGCCGGGGCGGCAGATCGACACGTGGGTGAAATCCGAGAATGCGACGCAGTACGCGTGCGCGAGCACGGCGATTCAACCGGTCGGTCGACTGCCGGGAAATACGGAGAGGACTGTCGAGTGAGTCGGGTCAGTGGTGAGCGGTCGTCGGCGCGGCCGGGTCACCGTGAGGCGGATACGGGTTGTCCTGCACGTACAGCCAGGTGCCGTCCAGCTGCTCCTGGACGGTGTCGCAGAAATTGCCGGTGAAACTCTCGCGGGTTCCGTCCGCCGCGTCCTGCTCCAGGCTGTAGTCGCCCATGATGGCCGCCGTGCGCTGGCGCACCTTGTTGTCCCACCCACGCCATCCGCCCGCCACGACGGTCTGGCGGGGATTCACGGTGAGTACCGGATTCGAATCGAACCAGTCGATGTAGAAGGCGCGGATCGCCGCGTGGCCCCGAATGATCGACCCGTCCCAGTCGACGATTGCGGCCTCGGGCTCGTGCAGCGCGATGATGCCGTCGATGTCCTTGGCCACGATGCGCTCACCCAGAAGCTTCAGCAGCTGCTCGGGGGACGTGGCCTCGGCCCGCCACGCCCCCGCCTTGGTCTTGGCTGCGGCGTTCGCGGGAGTCTCGGCGCCGGACGAAGCCCCGGTGGTCGACGGGCTCCCGGCGGTGGTGGTCGCGGCGGCGGCCACCGGCTCGGTCTGGATGAATCTGGGGCCGGCGATGCTTCCGGCCGTCAGGACTATGGCCGCGGCCGCGATCGGAAGCGTGTGCTTAATCTTGCTCAATTCATCTCCCCCTACCGGAGACGGCAACAGGTCGATACGACGCCGCTACGGCGTCGGGCCTTCCGGCCGGTCACCTTTTGCCCTCTCTCCCCCTGGATGACAGTCATACAACAGTCCGAAACTGGTTTCTGTCAACGCCTCAGAAAATACGGGCGGCATTGTTGATCTTTTTCCGTCGCACGGCAGGGAAAGCGGAATGCCGACGGCACCGCGGTGATCTGCGCCTGTTCATGGACAACGGAACCCTGTCCGGCGGTGATCATTGTGCCGCAGGTCCGACTACCAGCAGCCGCGGGCGCCGCCCTCACGAGATCGGCTATCACTGAGCGTAAAAAACGCGCCGGACCGTGCAGCACAGAGTAAAGAAAGAGGAAAGCGGGAGTCCAGACACGGTCTTTGAGTTGTTCAATGAACAATGAATTGCCCGGCTGGTACATTTCCAGCCGTCACCTGACCGAAAACCGACGCACCGTGTCGGCCACACCGCGCAGTGGCCGACGTCAGTCGCGCGACTGCCTCGAAGCCGTCGAGGGTCCCGCCAGTGTCCACGAGGCCAGCAGGCTCAGCGCCTGGGCGGACGCCGACCCCGGTTCGGCGGTGTAGAGAAACAGGGTGGTTTCGCCGTCACCGGGAAGCGACAGCGTCTCGTACTCCACGGTGAGTTCACCGACCAAGGGGTGCCGAAGCCGCTTGGAACCATGAGTGCGCTGGTGCACGCGGTGCTGCTGCCACCAGCGGTCGAAGTCGTCGCTCCGCGTCCTCAGCTCCGTGACGAGCGCCTCCGTGGCCCGCCGGTCCGATTCGCGCACCGCGTCCAGACGCAGGTTCTCCACCGCGGCGCGGGCCTGGACGTCCCAGTCGACGAACAGGTCGTGCGCGTCCTGATCGAGGAAGAGCCAGCGGGTGTAGTTGCGCTCAACGGCCGGCATGGCGTCGAAGTCCGCGAACAGGGCCCTGGCCATCCGGTTCGCGCCCAGGACGGCGGACTGCCGTCCGAGGACGAGGGCGGGGACAGAGGTGTCCAGGGAATCCAGCAACCGATGGAGCCCGGGGCGCAGACGCTGGACGCTGGGCGCGCGAGACGGGGGGCGAGTGGCGGTGATGCCCACGAGATCCCTGAGATGGGCAAGGCTCGCCTCGTCCAGTCCCAGGGCCTGCCCGACGGCTTCGACCACGGCAGCGGACGGGTTGATGGAGCGGCCCTGCTCAAGGCGGGCGTAGTAGTCGGCGGACACACCCGCCAGGCGGGCGACCTCCTCCCGCCGGAGGCCGGGCACGCGCCGGACGCGGCCGTCCGGCGGCAGGCCTGCCCGCTCGGGATCGCACTGGGCGCGGGAGCGCTTGAGGAAGTCCGCGAGCTCACGGTTGGTGGGGGACATGAGAGCAGTCTGCCCCCTGCAGAACGACGACGGCCTCTCCAAGGGAGGTCTGTCAGTCCTACTCCTGCGCGACCCAGGACGCGGAGGGCTCGCCACGGCACTCACAACCCCCTCCTGCGCGGTCCACGATCGAGTCAGCGCCGGATCAGCAGCCCGGTCCGGCGGCATCCCGTCTCGGCACCTACGGAAGAGGAACACCCATGTCTGCCACCACCACCCCCACCACCTGGTTCGTCACCGGCGCCTCCCGCGGAATCGGGCTGGAGCTGGTCCGGCAACTGCTCGCCCGGGGCAGCAACGTGGCCGCCACCACCCGCTCCACCGAGCGCCTGCGGACCGCGCTGGGCGGCACGGTGAACACCAGCCGCCTCCTCGCGCTGACCGTGGACCTGACGGACGAGACCGAGGTCAAGAACGCCGTGGACCGGACCACCGAGCGATTCGGCCGGCTGGACGTCGTCGTCAACAACGCGGGGTACGGCTACCTCGCGGCCGTCGAGGAGACCAGCGGCACGGACGTGCGGGACATGTTCGACGTCCAGGTCGGCGGGGTGTGGAACGTACTGCGCGCGACGCTGCCGGTCATGCGTGAACAGCGCGCGGGCCGCGTCATCAACGTCTCCTCGATCCTGGGTCTGACCACGATGCCCGGCTGGGCCCTGTACTGCGCGGGCAAGTTCGCGCTCGAAGGGCTGAGCGAGGCGCTCGCCGCCGAGGTCGCGGACTTCGGCATCAAGGTCACCGTCGTAGAGCCCGGCTACTTCCGCACTTCCTTCCTCACCTCGGACTCGCTGGCCCTGCCCGGCGAGACCACGGAGCACTACCCGGCTGTGCGGGCCATGGTCGAGGACCACCTCAAGCTTCAGGGCCACCAGCTCGGCGACCCCGTCAAGGGGGCCGCCGCCATCATCGAGCGCGCCGGCCTCGAGGACGGCCCCCTGCGCCAGCTCCTGGGCTCCGACGCGCACGCCTTCGCCACCGCGAAGGTCGACGCCCTGCGAGCCAACCTCGCCGCCACCGCCGCCTCCGCCCCCACCACGGACTTCCCCGGAGCCTGAGCAGGCGTTTCCTGTGACTCATCGAGGTTGTCCTGGTCAGACGCCCTTCGTGGCAGGCTCCAGGATCGCGACGCACTAGTTTGGTCAAGGGCCGCCGGGCACACGGAGCGTCAAATGAGCGTCACGGCGGTTCGGCACCGGGACTCTGGCGCGTCATGCCTCCCCGTAGTGCGCAGCGCCTCCCCCGGTACGGAGCCTCACGCCGGTGGAGCCGCGTCGGTGCGCCCAGTGCGTACGAGAGGCCCGCCCGAAGGGGCAGTGTGATCGGAGTTTGCTGACGAGGCTTGCCGCGCCCCGCCGTCGGAGAAGGAAACGGGAAACAGCTTCGATCGCCTTGTCCGTCCGGGACTTGGTACCGCACTCTTTCCGTGCAGTACCGCCTCAGCCCGGACGACCGGGTTTGGAGGTTCCCGTGCCACATCCGTCCACCCTGTTCGGCGAGGAACTGAGGAAGCGGCGTATGGAGGCCGGACTGAGCCTTACGGATCTGTCCGGTCTCGTGCACTACAGCAAGGCGCAGCTCAGCAAGGTCGAGCGGGGCATCAAGGCACCCAGTCGTGATCTCGCGCGGCTGTGCGACGCCGCACTCGGTGCCGACGGGGCACTGATCGCCCTGAGCACCCCTACCGCTGTCGATTCACCTGCCGCGTCGGCGCCAGGCCGGGCCGAGGAGGAGAACTGGATGATGCACTTGTCACCGGACGGCCGGAGCTGCTTCGGGCCCGTGGGCCGGCGTGAGGTGATGAGTGCCGGTGTCGCCTCGCTGATGACCTGGAGGTCGGACGGGTCGGGTCCGGCTTCCCCGGCCGCCGGCGCCGGCATGCTGGAAGCCTCACGCGCACTGTTCACGCATTACCGCAGACTCGGTCAGACCGTGGAACCCGGCCTGCTCCTGCCCGTTCTGATCGCGCAGACACACACGCTGCGGGAGTTGTCGGCGCAGAGTGACAGCGGCACCGGGCGTCGCCTGCTGGCGCTCGGTTCCCGGTACGCCGAGTACGTGGGCTGGCTGGTGCAGGAAACCGGAGACGAGCGTGCGGCGCTGTGGTGGACGCAGCGTGCGGTCGATCTGGCCGCCGCCGGCGGTGATCAGGCACTGGCCGGTTATGCGCTGGTCCGCAGGGCGTTGGTCACGCTGTACCGGGAGGACGCCGAGCAGACGATCGCGCTGGCCCGCCGGGCGCAGAGCGGCGTGCTGCCGTCACGGGTCCGCGGCCTCGCCGCACAGCGCGAAGCGCAGGGCCATGCCCTCGCCGGTGACATCCGCGCCTGTTTCCGTGCCCTGGACCGGGCTCGTATGCTGCTCGCCCGCCGGAACGACGGTGCCGACGATCCGGTGATCGGCTCTATGCACCTTCCCGATCCGGTCGGCATGATCACCGGCTGGTGCCTCGTCGATCTCGGGCGGCCACGCGAGGCGGGCGAGGAACTGGACCGGCAGCTCACTCTGGTCGGCCCCGACGCGGTGCGTACGCAGGTCCGGTACGGCGTACGCCGCGCGCTCGCCTATGCATCCGCCGGCGAGATCGACCACGCGTGCGCCCTGACGGAGCCACTGCTCGACGGCGTGACGGCGGTGCGCTCGGCGACCGTCACGACTGACCTTCGACGGCTCGTCCGCGTGTTGGGCCGCTACCCGGACCACCCACCGGTACGCCGGCTGGCACCGCGACTCGGCACCTTGTCCCGCCCGACCACCCCTCTTGAGGAGTCACCGTCATGAGCGAGATCTTCATCAACTACCGCACGGGGGACGGGGAGAAGACCGCGGCCCTGCTCCGCCAAGGGCTGTCGCACCGCTTCGGCCCGGGACACGCGTTTCACGCGTCACAGTCCATCGTCCCTGGTGAAAGCTGGCCCGAACGGCTACTGGCCGCTGTACGGCGCAGCTCCGTACTCCTGGCCGTCATCGGACCGGACTGGACGCACTTCCGTAGCCGGTTGGAGGATCCCGAGGACTGGGTGCGCAAGGAGATCGAGGAGGCTTTCGAGTGTGAGGTCCCGGTGGTCCCCGTTCTGGACGGACGCAAGACCAGCCGGCTGAGCAAGGCCGATCTCCCGCCCGCGTTGCGACGGCTCGCCGATCTCCAGTCCATCGCGTTCGACTCCGGTGACACCGAGGCGTGTGTCGCGCGCATCGGTGATCTGATGGCCGATCTGATTCCCGGCCTCGACGACCGGCCCGGGAACGAGGCGGGGACGCCCGCGCCGGGCAGCGTGACCAATTCCATCGGGACCGTGAACGGTACAGCCGTACAGAGCCGTGACTTCACCGGTGACGTCGGCACGGTCGTCAAGGGCGCCCACGGTCCTGTCCACACCGGGAACGGCAACATCTACTCGCACTCACGTCATGTCTCGGGCGACCGTCACTTCTCGGGTGACGGGATGACGTACTTCGAGGGTGACCACCACGGCACCGTCCAGCACCGATTCGGTGAACGGGACGGTCACGAGGACAAGGACCGGTGAACCAGCACACCGGCACCTGGGTCCGGGACTCGGGCGTCACGGTCACGGGGCCCGGCGACGTCTACATCGGCACGCAGCTGCAGGACTCGGACAAACCGGCTTTCCGCCGAATCGCCGAGGACCAACTCCGCCGACTGCGCTACGTGCTGGTCGCTCCACCGCGTATGGGCGAGGCTCGTGCCGTACTCGCCGACTCCGGCACCGTCATCCTGGACGGTGTCCCGGGCAGCGGCCGGTCGGCCGTGGCCCGCGTACTGCTGCACGAACATCACCGGGACAGTGGTGTCTTCCGCGAACTCCTGCCCGGTGAGGAGGGCGAGCTTCACTTCCAGGACCCCGCTCTGGTCGGGACCGGTGATCAGTTGCTGTTGGACCTGTCCGCCGCGGACGACCGCCGCTGGGCCGCGGCCCGGGCCGACCTCCCGGCGCTGCGCAAGGCCGTGCACGAGCAGCGGGCCCACCTGGTCGTGGTCATGCCGCACCGCGGCGTTCTCGACCCGGACCTGCAGTACTGCCGCGTGGTGCTCGAACGGCCACCCGGCATCGGCGTTCTCCGGCGGCATCTGCGCCTGCACGGTGTGCCGCCTGAGCAATATCTACGGCCGGATGGCACCGTCACCAGGTTCCTGACGGCGAACAGGCCGATGCGGGAGATCGCGGAGTTCGCCGACCTGGTGCGCAGGGCACGCGAGGCCGGTCAGCCCGGGGACGAATTCGGCCAGTGGTGCGAGGCGGCCGGACGGGCGCGGAACGACGGCCGACGGGAAGCCGCCGCGCTCGTCACCGAGCTGCGGGAGGCGCCGCAACGAGCCCTGCTGATCGCCGTGTCCATGCTGCATGGGGCACATGCCGATGTCGTTCACCGCGCGGCCGAGCAACTGCTGAGCACCCTCGGGCTTCCGTCGGAGCGCGTCTCGCCGCTGCAGCAACGAGACCTCGCCGAGCGACTCCTCGAGATCTCGGCCACTGCCGCCCCCAACGGACAGGTCCGGTTCGAGAAGCTGGACTTGGACTCCGCCGTTCGTGCCCATTTCTGGGACCACTTGCCCGATCTCCGCCCCCACCTCGGCACTTGGGTCGCGAGTGTGGTGGAGCTGAACGATCCGCACGTCGTCACCGTCGTACGCGACGGCCTGGTGGAACGCGTGGCCGGTGAATACCTGCGGACCGGACGCGCGGACGGACTGGGGACCCTCGTCGAACGCTGGAGCACCGGTGCGACGAGCCGGCGTCGCCTGGAAGCGGCCGTTCATGCGCTCACCCGTGGGCTGGCGGACCCGGTGCATGCCAGGGACTTCCGCGAGCAGATCTACCAGTGGTGCGCCAACCGGCACCTCAGGGGGGAGCTCGCACAGGTGCTGGTCCGCGTCTGTGCCGACGTCCTCGCGACCAGTCATCCCGATCAAGCCCTGGTCAGGCTCTACCACCTGGCCCGGCGTGAGCGCGGCACGACGCGTGCCCGGCAGGCGCTGTGCGATCTGGTGGCGCGCAGCCGCAGGCTGCACCGCGTGCTGCTCGACCGTCTCGCCCGTTCCGACTTCTCACCCGCCAATCTCGGGATCTTCCTCCAGGCCAGCGACCCCGAACTGTTGACGCTCCGCCCCGGCACCTCGCACGCGCTGGTCGACGAGCAGGGCGCGCAGCGCTCCCTGACAACCTGCTGGCACGCCGTACTGACCGAGCTGCCGCCTCCGCAGTGGCAGGCCGGAGCACGACGCTGGCTCCACTGGGCGGCCGCCGGCACCGGACCGCACGGCGGGCTCCTGCTCGACCTGCTCGTCAGCGCGGCACAGCGGTGCACGGAGAAGCGGGGCAAGGTCTTCGCTCTGCTGTACGCGTGCGCCCGCGACGCCGAGCGCACCGGTCCGGGGGATGCGGCGCGGGCCTCGGAGACCACCGGTCTGCTGCTCCACAAGATCAGCGCGGCTCAAGGCATCGCTCCGGCCACACCGCCGACGACCTCACCCAGGGGGACTCGACCATGACCACCGCACGGAAAACCACAACCGTCTTCCTCACCGTTCTGAGCGGTCTCCTGTTGAGCATCGTCGGTCTGACGCAGCGGTGGCCCGCATGGACTTGGCCACTGCTGGCAGTGCTGCTGCTCGTCGTCCCCGCGGCCGTCTTCCGGGTCGCCGCGATGCGCCGCGGCACGGTACCGGTGGCTTTCGAGGAGCAGCTCACGGCCGCCCCCGTGGAACGCACGGAACACCGCGTCAGCCGGGTAGTGCTGCCCAGCAAGTGGGCCGACTACGACTTTGTCTTCTCCGCGACGGTGCGCTGGTGCCTCGTCGACGCTCCCGCGAGTGCCCCCGTTCTCAATCCGGCGGGCCTCGCCGTCGACGCGGTCCTGAAGCGGGCCCGCGCCGTCACCGAGCAACGAGAACCGGTCCGGTCCTCACTCGTCGAGCAGGAACTGTCCGGCGCCCTCAGCCGGATGGTGCCTGAGTCCACCGGGCACCTCCAGGCGATGGCGGAGAACATCCAGCTCGTCCTGGTGCAGCAGGACCAGGAGCGCCTCGACAAGCTCGCCGACGTACGCAAGGACGAGGCGGTCTGGGTGCACCAGCGCAAGTACGAGCAGAGCAGGCGCCGGTACTTGGGCGAGGATGTCCTCAAGGACACCGGCAGCGCAGTGGTCTGGTGGCTCGCCAGGAACGACGAGCACGTGGAACGTACGGTGAACGACCTGGCCCTGCTCGCTCAGCTCACCTCGGCGGCCAATGACACCGACATTCCCGAACGGCTTCAGGATCTGATCTCTCAGCAGCCCGGCGAGCCGACGACGTCGGACTTTCCCGAGGCGGGGCCTCCCTCAGCGCCGCAGGGACGGGAGACAGCCACGGTGCGTCTCTCCGACTTCCTCGACAGCATCGGTTTCACCGACGGAGATGTACGCCGCCCGATGCTCGCGGCACAGATCGCCGGCCTCATCAAGGAGCAGAACCGCCACGAGACCGCCGAGGAGATCCAGCACCACTTCGATCCGCCGGCGTCCCCCGCTCTGGACGACGACGAGGCGCCCGCCTCCGGCTCCCCCCTCGCCTAGGAGATGACACATGGACAGCGAACTGGCCGTACTCGCGGCGTCGGGCGCCACCACACTGGTCTCCCTCATGGTCACCGACTCCTGGACACACGCCCGGGAACTCGTCGGGCGGTACCTGACCCGCACAGGCGCGGCCCCCGACGCGTTCGACGACCTGCAGGACGCCAGGACCCGGCTCCTCGCCGCCGACGCCACGGAACGTGAACGGACCACCCGCGAGATCAGCCGACGATACGGTGACCGTCTGCACCGACTCGCGGAAGCCGACGACGGCAACGGCGAGGCCCTGCGTGCTCTGCTGACCTCGTTACTGCCACTCTCGGCGTCCGCGGCAGACAGCTGGCGCACGGTGGACAACCACATCAGCGGTGGAGTCCAGCACGGCCCCGTCGTCCAGTCGGGCACCGTTGCCGGGCTGACCTTCCACATGGATCACGTCGATCGCGCAGACCACCAGTAGCGCCAGTAGTGCCGGCGCGGCGAGCGAGTTGGCCGCCCCGAGGCAGCCTCGTAGCTACGCGGCGCCCGGTGGTCACGGCACCCGTGTCCTGCCCGCACGTCGTCGAACGTCAGGAAACGGGGAGCCAGGCCGCCAGGCGCTTGGCAATGACCGGTACATCGACGTTGTCCTGCGCGACGTCCTCGACGAACGGGCCGGCAACGGAGACGGGCGGCGGGACGGTACTGGCGCTCACGCCGTTGAACCGCAGGCAGACACGCATGGCGAGCCAGGCGGTGCGCTTGTTGCCGTCGATCAGCGCGTGATTGCGGGCAACGGAGTGCAGCAGCGCCGCCGCCTTCTCGTGCAGCGTGGGATACAACTCGGCCCCGAACACGTTCGTCCGGGGTCGCTCGATCGCCGACACCAGAAGGCCCATGTCACGCACGCTGTGCTCGGTACCGTTGACCGTACGGGCGATGGCCAGGATCTCGTCGATCTGGATGTAGCGCACGTTCGTCACTTCAGGTAGTCCAGAATCTCCGCATCGCTGTCCATCAGCTCGGCCAGAACGTCATCGACCTTCAGCTCGGCCCGGTCCTGCGCGTCACGGATGGCCTCAATGGCAAGTTCCTGCTTGCTGCGACCCTCCCGACGAGCCCGCTCGGTGAGTTTCGCGTCAAGGTCGTCGGGGAGTCGAAGTGTCATCGCCATGCAGCCATGATACCAGAACGGTATCACGGCGGCGTTCCGCGCGGCCCGGGCCGGAAAGCGGCGCGGGGCTCGCGGGCCCGGGTCCGCGGGCGCCCCGGCGGATGACCGGAGCGCCCTTCCCCCGTGCGCGGCCCGTGCGGACGGCGGGGCGCCTCAGCCCCTGGTCCGTGCCTCGATTCCGTCGAGCAGCAGTTCCAGCCCGACCTTGAAACTGGAGTCCCAGTCGACATCGGCGATGTAGTTGTTCGCCGCCACGGTCGGGTACTGCTCGCGCCGGTTCTCCAGATACTCCTGCCCCAGCCTGGCCTCCTCGGGGGACAGGTGCAGGCTGGACTGCGTGGCGGTGGCACCCATCACGTGGTTGTACAGCGCCCACGTGGCGGCGTTGAGCCGCTTGTCGGTCAGCCCGGCCCGCAGCAGGGCGGACTGCAGGAACTCCATCCACGCCAGGAAGTTCGGGCCCATCAAGGGCCGCTGCCGCGCGGGCAGGGTGGCCGCCCAGGGGTGCCGCAGCATGGCCTCCCGCCAGGTGTCGACCAGCGCCACGATGTCGTCCCGGGGGTTCTCGGAGCGCTGGTCCGGGAGCGAGGTCTCCCCGAAGATGGCGTCGACGGCCAGGTCGATGACGTCAGCCTTCGTGGCCACGTGCCAGTACAGGGTCGTGGCGCCCACCTGGAGCCGTTCGGCCAGGTGACGCATGGTGAGCCGGTCCATCCCCTCCTCGTCCAGCAGGGCGACGGCGGCCTGGACGATGCGTTCCCGCGTCAGCGGTGGTTCTCCCTTGTTCCCCCGCGGGGAGCGCAGCCAGACGTTGCCGATTCCCGCACTGTCCTGCCCCCTCGCGCGTTCCTTGCCCGCTATGACCTTCACCTCCGGATCCATGCGGCTCACCCTCGAGGGTGCACATCGCGTCACTGAGTGTTCGGGGCGAGTCTCGCACGTCCGGGCCCGCTCCCCGCGGCGAGCCCGATGGCACTGTCACCGTGACCTCTCATCCTTTCTTCAACTCCCTTTCCTTTTGGACCACTTGCGGCCCCCGTGGTGGCCGCGCCGAACGCTTCCGTAATGGCACGGCTGCGCTGGGTTGTAGTAGGGTCCCCTCCACTAGACCAACGTTCGAGTCACCCGACCATAGTGCGAGTAGCCGTGACAGACATCCAGCAAGACGCTCCATCACCCCCTCGGTCCCGGAAACGCTGGTGGACCCTTCCGGTCGTGAGCCTGGCCCAGCTGATGGTCGTGCTCGACGCGACCATCGTGAACATCGCGCTCCCCTCGGCCCAGGACACCCTGGGCATAACCGACACCGACCGTCACTGGGTCATCACGGCCTACGCCCTCGCCTTCGGCGGCCTGCTGCTGGTGGGCGGACGGGTGTGCAGTGCGATCGGACACCGGCGGGCCTTCACCATCGGCCTGATCGGCTTCGCCCTGGCCTCGGCGCTCGGTGGTGCGGCGGGCGACGCCGCGACCCTCTTCGCGGCACGTGCCGGGCAGGGCGTCTTCGCCGCGCTGCTGGCCCCGGCGGCGCTGTCGCTGCTCATCCTCACGTTCACCGACGGGCGTGAGCGCGGGAAGGCCTTCGGCGTCTTCGCCGGCGTCGGCGCGGGCGGAGCGGCCCTCGGCGTCGTGGCGGGCGGGCTGCTCACCGAGTACGCCAACTGGCGCTGGTGCCTCTACATCAACATCCCCATGACCGCGATCGCCCTGCTCGGCGTCCCGCTCATCCTGCGCGACCGCCCGGGCGGCAGCCTGCGCAACCTGGACGTCCCCGGGGTGCTGCTCAGCGCCGCGGGCCTCGTACTGCTCGTCTACGGCTTCACACAGGCGGAGCCGCACGGCTGGGGCGACCCGATGGTCCTCGCCCTGCTCGTCGGCGGCCTGCTCCTGCTGGCCCTGTTCGTGCTGGTGGAGGCCAGGACACGGCATCCGCTGCTGCCGCTGCGGATCCTGCTGCACCGTGTGCGCGGCACCGCGTTCCTCTCCGTGTGCCTGATGTTCGCCGCGATGTTCGGCTTCTACCTGTTCGTGAGCTACTACACGCAGACGATCCTCGGCTACTCACCGGTCAAGGCCGGTATGACGCTGCTGGTCAACGCCGTGAGCACCACCATCGGCGCGATGCTCATCGCCGGCCGGCTGCACCGCCGGGTCGGCACCGACGCCCTGATCGCGGGCAGCCTGCTGTCGTCGGCCGCCGGAATGCTGATCCTCACGCAGCTCGAGGTGAACAGTTCGAACGTCTTCGCGGTGTACCTCACCCCGTCCATGATCCTCACCGGAATCGGTCTCGGCTGTCTGCTCGCCACGGCGACGAACACGGCGACGGTCCAGCTGGACCCCGCCGAGGCGGGTGTCGCGTCGGCGGCCTACAACACCGTGCAGCAGGTGGGAGCCGCGTTTGGCACCGCACTGCTCAACTCCATCGCCACGAGTGTCACCGGGGCCTACCTCCACGACCACGGCACGGACGCGGACACCGTCACCACCGGGACGGTGCACGGCTACACCGTGGCGCTCTGGGTGGCCTTCGGCATCCTCGTGGCCGGCGCTCTCCTCGTCGGCCTCCTGTCCCGGGGCCGGCACCGAACCCCCCACCCGGAAACGGCGGCCGAAGCCACCGGCTGAGGCCCTGCCGCCACGAAGGAGGAGAACAGTCATGCTCACCGCCGGCGCAACCGTCGCCAAGGGATTCGTTCCCGTCATCGACCTGTCGTCCAGAGACACCGCCGAAGGGCGCGCGGCCCTCGCCAAGGCCATCGACGCCGCCTGCACGGGCTCGGGGTTCTTCGTCATCGTCGGTCACGGAATTCCCCAGGAACTCATCGACCGCATGTTCCACACGACGTACGCGTTCTTCAGGCTGCCCGACGAGGAGAAGAAGGCGGTCGCGCACCGCCCGGGTGTCTCCGGCTACCGCAAGACCGGCGGGTCGACCGCGCACAGCCTCGACCAGCAGACGCCCCCGGATCTGTGCGAGGCCTTCTCCGTCCACGCGACGGGCGAACTGAGCGGGGAAGAGCGCCGCAAGCTCGGCAACGAGTGGGCGACCTGGACGCTGGCCAACGTCTGGCCGGAGAATCCGCCGGAGTTCCGGAAGGTATGGCAGGAGTACATGACGGCCATGGGCGAACTGGCCGCCGACCTCATGCACCTCTTCGCCACCGCCCTCGACCTGGACGAGAAGTTCTTCGACGACAAGTTCGACCACCACGGCTCATCCATCGCCGTCAACTACTACCCACCCCAACTCACCCCGCCCCTGCCCGGCCAATGGCGACGCGGCCCCCACACCGACTTCGGCAGCCTCACCATCCTCTACCAGGAGGACAACCGCGGCGGCCTCCAAGTCCTCCAGGGCGAGAACGACTGGCGCGACGTCAGCGCCATCCCCGGCAGCTTCGTCGTCAACATCGGCGACCTCATGGCCCTGTGGACCGGCGGACGCTGGGTCTCCACCATGCACCGCGTCGCCACCCCCCACCCCGACGACACCAACTCCCGCCTCACCATCCCCTACTTCTACCTCCCCAACCACGACGCCCTCATCGAACCCATGCGCCCGTTCACCGACTCCCCCACCGTGGAACGGTTCGACTCCGTGACGGTCAGCGACTGGGTGTCGCGCAAGGTGCAGAAGATTTTCAGCTGAGCCCGTCCTGCTCCGGAAAGGCAGTGGATCATGCAGAAGAGCGTCCATCACGACAGGATCAGTGAGCAGTACCAGGCCTCCAGCACCCAGTACGACAACGTGAAGAACCTCCCCTACGCGTTCGTCGAGCGCGAGACCCTGCTCTCCGGGATGCCCGACCTCACCGGGAAGCGGGTCCTGGACGTGGCCTGCGGCACCGGCTTCTACTCACGCATCTTCAAGCGCCTGGGCGCGGAGAGCGTCGTCGGCATCGACATCGAGACGAGCATGGTGGAGGTGGCCCGCGGGATAGAGGCGGAGCAGCCGCTCGGCATCACCTACGAGGTGGGGGACGCGGCCGAGCTGCCGGTGCTCGGGGAGTTCGACGTGGTCGCCCCCATCTGGGCGTTCGTCCACGCCAAGGACACCGCCGAGTACCACGAGATGGTGGCGCGCTGTGCCGCCAACCTGGTCTCCGGCGGCACCATGGTGGCCCTGTGCTCGAACCCGGACATCGACCTCGACGGGATGTCCGTCTATCCGCGCTACGGCCTGTCCATCACGCCCAAGGAGAAGCACGGCGAGCGCCAGGTGATCCACATCGAGATGGACGTCGACCCGCACGTCGGCTTCGACGGCTTCTTCTGGCCGGCCGGCACCACGGAGGAGGCGATGGAGAAGGCCGGTCTCACCGATGTGCGCCGTCTGCCGAACCGCGCCCCCGGGCACGTGGCGGGCCTGTCGGAGAAGGGCTACTGGGCGGACTTCGTGGCGAACCCGCCGTTCGCCCTCTACACGGCGACGAAGCCGTGACCGTGTCCGACCCGAACAGGATGGCGGCAACTGTCGAGACGGAGAAGTCCATTGAAGCTGGCTGTGTTCGGAGCGAACAGTTCGACCGGGCGGCACCTCACTGAACAGGCGCTCGCCGCGGGCCACACGGTGACCGCCGTGGTGCGGCGGCCCGGAGAGTTCCCCCTCACCGATCCGCGTCTGGACGTCTGCGGCGCGGACGTGACCGACCGGCAGGCGGTTGAGCGGGCGGTCGCGGGGCAGGACGCGGTCGTGTCCATCCTGGGCGTGCCGTACGGGCGCCGGCCGGTGACGGTGCTCTCGCGGGGCATCACCCACATCACCGACGCCATGGTCCAGCACGGTGTCAAGCGCCTGGTCACGGTGACATCGCGGCTGCTGGCCGTGCATGCCGGCCGGGCGGCCGGGGAGGAGCCGCTGCGTGAGCGGTTCATGTACCGCAGAGTGATGTACCCGTTCCTCACCACCCTGGGCCGGACGCTCTACGACGACATGGTGCGCATGGAGCAGATCGTGCGCGCGACGGATCTCGACTGGACGATCGTCCGGCCCTCCGCGCTCTTCAACACCGACACGGTGAGCCCCTACCACTTCGGCCCGCCGCAGTCTCCGGGGCTTTATACCTCGCGTATCGATCTGGCCCATTCCCTGCTGACGGAAGTGACCGGAAACGAGCATGTCCGCTCGGTCGTCGCCGTCTTCACCACGCAGGGAGTGCCGACCTTTGGTGATGTGCTGAAGAAGGAGGTCATGCGCATCGGCTCCTGGGATCACAAGTAGCGGTCAGGCCGCCTCGAATGGCGACACCACCCGATATGGGTGGTGTGGCCATCGACGCGTTTCCGTATGCATTCACAGAACCCGCACATCTACGATCGTCTAAATCTGGACCACTCGGCTTTGCGTGGTGGAAATACCGCAACAGGTGTGACAATCTGAAATAGGAAAGACACCTACCCTGACACTCGAAGGGGAGCTTCAAGGGGGAGATGCGCCCGTGCACAAAGGTTCACAGCTCGCAGCATTCCTCGAGAGCCTGAATTGGTCGCCCGAACGGCTGGCCCGCGAAATCAATCGGAGATACGGCGAGGGCACGGTCAGTCTGAAAGCTCCGTACGGCTGGACGAAGGGGGCATATCCACGCGGTAAGGTGCCCTGTTTCGTCGCCGCCATCCTCTCCGACCAACTGGGCAGACCGATCGGTATAGGCCAGATATGGCCGGAGCGCTCGGCGGGCACCGACCACCGCGCCGACCGTCCGGCCACCGGCGTCCCCTGGTCCGAGGAGCACATCGACCGCGCCCTGCAACTCCTTCTCGACCAGGAGGAGAACGGCGCCGGGGGGAACCCGCGGTGCGGCGAGCCGGTGTCCGGGCTCGAACTGGTCTCCCTGACCGTCGACTGGCTCACGGCCGACACCAGGCTGGCCCCGGCGCGCTCGGGCGGCCCCGAACTCTCCGCCGACATGATCGAGGTGCTGGTCGGCCGGATCACGCGGCTGCGCGGGCTCAGCGCCCCGCACAACAGCGCGCTGATCGGCAGGTGGGTCGTGCACGAGCTGCACTGGGCCCGCGACCTTGCCAGGAACACCTCCTACGACGCACCCACCGGCAGACGGCTGTACGGCGCGATCGCGGAGCTGGCCCAGCTCGCCGGCTGGACCGCGGAGGAGAAGGGCCACTACGCCCAGGGCCAGCAGTACCTCCTGGTCGCCCTGCACGCGTCCGGCCTCGCGGGCGACCGCAACCTGGGCGCGTACATTCTGTCCTGCCTCAGCTACCACCTCACCAAGTGCGGCAACGGACGGGACGCGCTGCGGCTCATCAAGCTCGCCGACATCGGCATCGAGGACGCCGTGCCCGGCGTACTGCGCTCGCTCCAAGCGTCCCTTGAGGCGGCGTCACTGGAGGCGTGTCCGCGCGCTGATTCCGAGGAGGAGTCGCGCCGGATGGACACCACCGACCCGGACGACGACATGGTCCACCTCCTCGTGCTGGAGGAACGTATCGCCGCGGCCCTGCTGAGCCGGGACGACGACACCGCCCCGCGACCACCGGTGCCTCCCCGCCCCCGGACGGCTCCACGCGCGGCGGCATCACGCGCCGAACTGACCTGCTGCGGCGGCCCGGCGGGGGTGCGGGGGGCGGCCCGGGGGGACTGACAGGGCGGCGAAACCGTGCCCGGAGCGACCGACGCGTGCGCCGAGGCCATGCCCGGTACGCCCGGAGGCGGACCCGAGCGATCAGCGCGGGCGCCGAGGCCCTCCCCGAGGCGCCCGGAGGGGTCGCGGGCGCCTCGGGGAAAGGCGGTCCGGGAACGGTGTCGTGGCCGGGCCCCGTCAGCGGGACCGGTCGGGCGGTGCCAGATATCCGCCCAGGGTGTAGGCCCCCGTCGCCGCGCCGCGGCCGGGGTCCTCGCCGTCGCCGGCGCCCAGCACGCCGGCCAGGGTGTACGTGTCCTCCCGCGCGGGGCGCGGCGCCGGGGCGGGGTCCGGCGCCGCGAAGTCCCGCGCACCGTGCAGCCAGGCCAGACGGTCGTGGAGGTCGGTCGTCGACATGGCGGTCAGTGCCTTGTTGCGGGCGTCTGCCGCCGCACCCGCGGCGTGCCAGAGGCCGATGCTGTCCCGGGCCAGCCGGTGGACCCTCGAAATGCGTTCCCTGCGCGCGGCGTTGTAGCGCCGCAGCCGCGCGGCGAACTCGGCGGACGTGCAGTCCAGCAGGTCCCCGAGCACCACCGCGTCCTCCAGCGCCATGCAGGCGCCCTGGGCCGCGTAGTGCAGCATCGGGTGGGCCGCGTCGCCGAGCAGGGCGACCCGGTCGTCGGTCCAGACGTCCACGGGGGCGCGGTCGACCATGACCCATGCCTTCCACTCCGTGGCCAGCGCGAGGAGCCGTTGCGCGGCGTCGCAGAGCGCGGAGAACTGCTCTCGGACCCGAGGGGCGGGCACCGCCACTCCGGAGAAGGTCTCGGCCGGCTGGTTCTCGGCGCTGGGGGCGAGGTTGAGGCTGCGGCCGCCGGCGATGGGATAGTGCACGAAGTGCCGGCCGGGCCCCGCCCACCACGTCACCGACGGGTGCCTCAGGTCGGCGGGCACCCGCTCCATGGGCACGATCGCCCGGTACACGGTGATGCCCGCGTTGCGCGGCTCGCCGTCCCCGACGAGCCGGCCCCGCACGGCGGAGTGCAGCCCGTCGGCGCCGATCAGGGCGTCGGCGGTCAGCGTCCGGCCTCCCGCGAGCAGCACGCGCACGGCCTGCCCGGTGTGGTCGTAGCCGACGACCTCGGCGGCGGGCCGCAGCTCGATCCGGTCGCTGTCCCTGCACGCCCGCAGCAGCAGCCGGTGGAGCTCGCCGCGGTGCACCACGACGTAGGCGTTGCGGAAGCGGGTCCGGTAGCGCTCCTCCAGGGACATGCTCACGACGTGGTCGCCGGAGACGCCGTCCATGAAGCGCAGTTCGCGGACCGGTACGGCGATCCGGCGGACCGCCTCGGCGACCCCGAGCCGGTCCAGGGCGTGCATGCCGTTCGGGGCGAGCTGGATCCCCGCTCCGAGTTCGGCGAACTCGCTGTTGCGCTCGCACACCACCACGCGGTGGCCCCGGGCGGAGACGCTCAGCGCCGCGGCGAGTCCGCCGATGCCGCCGCCGGCGATGACGACCCTCGTCATGCCGGCGCTCCCGTCCGGCCCTGGTCGGGGTGTTCCTCCCAGGTCAGCAGGCGGGCGAGTTCCAGCCGTTTGATCTTGGCGGTGGCGGTCTGGGGCAGATCCGCCTGGTTCCACTGCACCGGCTCCGCCATGTCCGGCAGGTCCGCCACGGCCGTCCGCCACGCCTTCGGATCGAGCGGGCGGTCGTCCCTGGTGCAGATCACCGGGCGGGGAAGCCCGTTCGGCGAGGGGACGATCACGACCTCGGTGACGTCGGGGAGGCGCGAGAACAGCCGGTCCTCCACCCCCAGGGTGCTGCCGAAGCCGGGAATCTCGTCCACTTCCCGGTCCATCAGGTGCAGGCATCCCCAGCGCGTGCGGTAGCCCAGGTCCCCCATGCGCCACCAGCCTTGGTCCGCCTGCCGGTCGAAGCGGTCCTGCTCGCCCAGGTAGGTGCGGATCCGGCCGTCGCTGCTGACCTCGATGTACCCCGGTGAGGACGATGTGGGCCGCTTGCCGTCGCGGCTCACCACCCGTACTCCGGTCATGCCCGGGAACGGTATGCCCACGCAGCGGCCGTCGGCCTCGGGGGAACGGTACCGGCCGTAACTGCGGGCGACGGTCGGCCCGATCTCGCTCTGCCCGTAGATCTGGCCGAACTTCGGGGAGCGGCGGCGGGACGCGCCGATGAGGGTGCGCACCGTACGCGGGTGCAGCGCGTCGAACGTGCTGCTGAAGAGCTTGACGTTGGCGAGTGGTTCGAGCGGCTCGCCGGCGAGCCGCTCCCAGCTCATGTACGTGTTCGGGTGGGCTTCCAGGACGGCGGGGCGCAGCCGGGCGAACAGCCGAGCCACGTGCCCGGGTTCGGCGTCGGCGAGGATCGCCACCGGGAAGCCGCGCAGCAGGGCGATGGCGAGTGCCGTGAAGAGCCGCGAGTGCACGAACGAGACGTGGATGGCCACCGGTTCCCGTCGCCGCATCAGCGCGGTGGCGAGCGCCTGCGGCCGGTACCGGGCCTGGAGGCTGAACGCCGTGTGGACGGCCAGCTTCGGGATGCCCGTGGTGCCGGAGGTGTGCGTGACGAGGGTCGGATGGTCGGCGGGCAGCTCCAGCAGGGGGATGCGCGGGGCGCCGGCCAGATCGGCCAGGGGGGTGGCGCGGTCATGGGTGCCGGACGCGAGCAGCACGCGGCGGGTGAGGGCGAAGACCGCCTCCGGCAGGGAGCCGGCGAGCAGTGCGGCGTCCGTGATGAGGTAGGGCCGGTCGACCCTGCGCAGCAGGGCGGTGACCGTGTCGCCGTCCAACTGGGGCGACAGCAGGGCCGGTACGGCGCCGATCCGGGTGGCCGCGACGGCTAGCAGGGTGATGTCGAAGGCGTTGCTCTTGTGGATCACCACGTGGTCGCCGGGCCGGAGTCCCGCCCGCCACAGGCGCGAGCCGAAGTCGGCGACGAGGTCGGCGACGTCGCTCATCGTCATGGCCCGGCCGCGTTCCGGCGCGATGTCCAGGTCGTGGTCGAGGAGCAGGACGTTCGTGGGGTACCGGGCGGCCGCCCGGTCGAACAGCGCACCCAGCCTGATGCCGCGATTTCCTACGCGCTGGAGAAACATGCGTCAACCTCGATCTGGTCGGATGTCCGGGGAACGCCGTGTCAGTCGCTTTCCATGACCTTTTTCAGCCGTTCGAGCGTGGCGGTCATGTCGTTCTCGACCTTTGTCCCCCACTCGTGGAAGAACCTTTTCCGCTCGTCCTCGTCCATTCCGGCGGTGATCTTCCGGATGCCTTCGGTGGGGGCGCCCATACGGAAGTGGTGGACGAGCCGGGTCGCGCCGTCGGCGGTGTGCAGGGTGAAGCCCCAGACGCTGTCCTGGGCCCGGCCGGACAGGGTGCGCATGGCCCACGCGAAGCGGTGTGGGGGTTCGCTGGTCACGATCTCGGCCGTCGTGGTCCAGGAGCCGCGGACCACCGGTGCCCAGGCCACGACGTCGGCGGGCCGGTTGTTGTGCCCGCGGAAGACGGCGCCGAGGGCGCCGGGTTCGCCCTCGATCCACTCACCGCCCGTGCATTCCTCGCTCCACTGGTGACTGCGCGGCAGATCGCTGACCACCGTGTAGACGATTTCGGGAGTACGGGCGACGTGCGTTTCGACGGACAGGTCGAAGAGGTGCGGCTTTTCGTTTTCCGTATTGATTTTTGAGTCCATGGGCTCATCGTTGTCGGATGGGTGAGGGGCGGGCAATGCGGCTCTGCCGGATTCGTCAGGTCGCGTCCGTCCGCTCGCGTGGCCCTTTCGCGGACCATTCGACCAGTGCCAGCCCGGCGGCCATGCCGCCGCCGAATCCGGCCAGGAGCACCAGGTCGCCGGGGGCGATCCGGGCGGCGGCCCGGTCCAGGGTGAGGGGGACGGAGGCGGCTCCGGTGTTGCCGGACCAGGTGACGGTGGTGTGCACGCGCTCGGGCGGGAAGCCGAGGTCCGCGGCCAGTCGTTCGATCATCCGGCCGTTCGCCTGGTGCGGGACGAAGTGCAACGGCCGTGTGGTGTCCGGGAGATGGGTGTCCAGGAAGGTCCGGATCAGCGGTGCGACCCGGCTCTCCACGAAGCGGCGTACCGCCGGACCGTCCATCGTGAAGTGGTGCAGACCCTGTTCGACGGACTCCGGTGAGGCGGGGATCTGCGAGCCGCCCGCGGGGACCCGGATGAGGCCTCTGTGCTCGGCGAAGGTGGCGAGCCGGGTCGCGAGCACGCCGCCGCTCCCGGTGGGCCCCAGGACCACGGCGCCGGCTCCGTCACCGAAGAGGATGACCGTGCTCCGGTCGTGCGGGTCCAGGGTACGGGAGTAGATGTCGGCGCCGATGACCAGGGCGCGGCCGCCGGAACCGCGGATCATGCGTTCCGCCGTCGCCAGGGCGAAGACGAAGCCGCTGCAGACGGCGTTGAGGTCGAAGGCCGGTGTCCCGGGGGCGACGCCCAGTTCCGCCGCGACGGCGGTGGCGGTGGGTGGCTGGGGCGAGTCGGGCGTCGACGTGGCCACCACGACCAGCGTGATCTCCTCCGCGCGCAGGCCGGCGTCGTGGAGCGCCATGCGCGCGGCCATCGTTGCCAGGTCCGAGGTGGACTCGTCGGACTTCGCCCAGCGTCGTTCCCGGATGGCGGTCTTCCGCCTGATCCATTCGTCCGTCACACCCGCGGGGAGTCCGACGTCGTCGTTGGTGACGACGTTGCCGGGCAGGCACGAGCCCGTGCCCAGGAGCCCGATCGAGTCCTCGTCACGGACCCGTATTGCACGACTGTCCATGGTGGCTCATTTCAGGTCGTCCGATACTTGGTTCCGTGTCGGAAGATAGTCAGCCGTGCGGGGCCCGCCCCAGCGTCGGGAAGAATGAATGTCACCTCCGGGGCGTATACGACCGTCACCCGTACGGGAGTTGACAGACTTCCCGCCGGATTCGTCGACGCCGCGGAGTTCGAATCGTAGCGTTGGGGGCCGATATGCCTGTCCGTCCGACAAAGGACACCGCATGGGGAGTAGCGACCCGGCGACGAGAGATTCGCCTTGGTCCAATGCCATCGACGTGCATCACCACATCATTCCGGATTTCTATGTGGAGGAACTCCGGAACATCGGGTTCGCCTCCACTCTGCCCGGTGTCGACAAGCCCGAATGGCGGGTTGAGACCAGTCTGTCGATGATGGACCGGCAGGGCATCCGGGCCGCCGTGGTCAACGTGTGGCCCGGTGTGCCGGCCGTCGACGCCGTCACCGCGGCCCGGTTCGCCCGCCGGGTCAACGAGTACCTCGCGGAGCTCGTGGCCGCGCACCCGGGGCGCCTCGGGGCCTTCGCCGTGCTGCCGCTGCCGCACGTGGACGCCTCGCTGGAGGAACTCGCCCACAGCACCGACGTCCTCGGTCTCGACGGAGCGGGGCTGGTCACCAACTACGGCGGCGTGTACGTCGGGGACCCGTCACTCGACGCGTTCCACGCCGAGGCCGCCCGGCGCGGGACGCCGCTGTTCGTCCATCCGACGGCGCCTCCGGTCGATCAGCCGGCCTTCGGTCTGCCGGTCTCCCTCTGCGAGTTCCCCTTCGAGACGGTGCGGCTGGCGGCCCAGTTGCTCTACAACCGCACCCTGGACCGCCATCCGGGACTGCGCGTCATCCTGTCCCACGGCGGTGGCGGTCTGGCGTACTACGCGGCGCGGCTGGCCTGTGGACCGCTGATCCGGGCCGATCTCGCCGAGCGGCTGCCCGCCGACCCGATCGCATATCTGCGGCGTCTCTACAGCGACACCGCCATGATCGGCGATCCGCACGCGTTTCCCGCGGTGCGTGCGTTCGCTTCACCGGACCGGGTTCTGGTCGGTTCGGACTTTCCTTTCATGCCGGAGGAGTTCAGCGGGCAGGGCGGCCGCTACATCGCCGAGCACGGCGGATTCTCCGGCCAGGAACTGGAACGCATCGAGACCGGCAACGCCTTCGACCTTTTCCCTCGGTTGGCGAAGTACCAGTAGAGAGGCTCTCAGCGTGCTCGACGAAACCACGATCACCGCGTATCTGGACCGCATTTCCGCACCTCGCCCCCAGCGGGCGGACCTGGAGTCGCTGCGGAACCTGCAGATGCGTCATCTGCTGTCGGTGCCCTTCGAGAATCTGGGCTACCACCTCGGTGAAGAGATCCACATGGACGAGAGGGTCGTCGAGAAGATCGTCAAGGAGCGTCGCGGCGGCGGTTGTTACGAGGTCAATCCCGGCCTCGCCCATCTGCTGCGCGGCATCGGCCACGACGTGTCGTTCCTGCCGGGGCGGGTGTGGATCAAGGGCCGGCTGACGGCGCCGCTGTGCCACCTGGCGCTCAAGGTTCGCATCGACGGGCACGCGTGGCTGGTCGACGTCGGCTTCGGGCGCAACAGCCGGTACCCGCTGTCCCTGGAGACGGACGGCGTGCAGCCCGACCCGCACGGCGAGTACCGGGTCGAGGCCGCCGACGACGGCGGTGTGGACGTGAGCGTCAACGACGCGCCCCTGTACCGGGTGTACGACGTGCCGTGCGAGGTCTCCGACTTCGGGCCCACCCTGTGGTGGTACCGCACGGCACCGGACTCGCCCTTCCTGCAGAACCTGTTCTGCTCGCTGCCGACGGAGAACGGCCGGGTCACGCTGAAGGAGAACCAGCTCACGCTCGTCGACGGCGGTGAACGGGAGAGCCGGGTGCTGGCCGATGACGACGAGGTACGCGCGGCGTACGACAAATGGTTCGGCATCAGGCTGGAGCGGCTGCCGGTGAAGGCGGACTCGGGCACGAGCGTGCCGATGTCGTTCGACTGAGCACGCCCGCCCGGGGTCAGGCCGTACCGGACGGGTTGGAGATGAGGTAGCGCCAGTGCCCGTCGGTTCCCCGGCGGGCGATGTCCGTGGCCGTGCCCTCGGTGTGCACCCGGGCGCCGTCCGGTCCGATGCCGTCGTGGACGTAGTCGTTGATGATCAGGGCGATGTCGCCGACCACGTAGGCCTGACGCAGCGACACGGTGATGGGGATCCGGTCCCGCACCACCGTCGGCAGCGCCGCGCGCCGCCGCGCGCCGGACGACACCGTGCCGGGCCGCACGACATGCGCGGCCTCCGGCTCGAACAAGGCCTGGAGCAGATCCAGGTTCCGCGCGTTGAAGGCGTCGGCGAACACATAGGGAAGGTCGGCCGCGTCGACGGGCAGGCCGGCACTGACAGGTATGTCGGACATGGGACCGAGTACAGCAGCCCGGAATGCCGGCGGGCAGTGCGCGGAACCGATATCTGTCACCTTTGCCCGCCCGCCGAGCAGAACGCGACGACCTGACAGATCACGACGGTGGACGTGGCCGGTCGCAGGAACGCACGGGCACGATGCCGATGGAATGCGCAGCCATGAATCCGCAAGGCCGGCAAGGAGTGTTTCCTTTGACGAACCTCACCATTGTCTTCCATTCCCGCAGCGGTAACGTCCATCAGCTGGTGGAAAGGGCGGCGAAAGCGGCGCTCGACGCGGGTGCCGAGGTCCGCGTCCGCAAGACGCCCGAGCTCCCCGACCCGATGATCCTCGACCGGGAGGCGTACGCCGACCTGGCCGCCGCCACCCGGGGCGTGCCCGAGGCGGGCCTGGACGACCTGGTCTGGGCCGATGCGATCATGGTCGGCACACCGGTGCACTACGGCCTGCCGGCGCCGCAGATCCTCAACTTCATCGACCACACCGGCCCCGTCGCCATCCCGGGCAAGCTGATGGACAAGGCGGTGTCCGCGTTCGCCTCCGGCTCGATGCCGCACGCCGGTCAGCAGGCGGCGATCCTGGCGCTGCACAACGCGTTCTGCCACTGGGGCGCGATCATCGTGCCGAACGGCTCCGCGGCGGCCGTGCTGCACCAGCCGGGCAACGGCGCACCGTACGGCACCGGGACCATTTCGCGTCACCAGGCCAACAGCGTGACCGAGGACAACTTCGACGCGATCGAGTACCAGACGCTGCGCACGCTGCAGGTCGCCCGGGCGCTGTCCGAGGGGCTGCGACCCGAGCCGAAGATCGCCATGGTGAGCGACGAGCGGCTGCGCACGTTCGGTCTGGACATCTGATGCGCCCCGGCAAGGTGCTGCGCGACGGGCCCTGGCCGGAGGGTCAGCCGTGCTGGGTCGAGGTACAGGTCGAGCACGTCGAGCGGGCCTCCGCCTTCTACGGGCAGCTGTTCGGCTGGACGTACTTCGACCACGGCCCCGACTACCAGCACTATCTGACGGCCCGGCTGGAGGGCCGCGCGGTGGCCGACATCGGGCCGAGGCCCCCCGAGCACACCGGGGAGGGGCCCTCCGCCTGGCTCGTCTGCTTCGCGGTGGACAGCACCGACGCGGCGGCGGAGCGGATCACCCGGGCGGGGGGCACCCTGCTGCTCCCCCCGCTCGACGTGGGGACGCACGGCAGGTTCGCGGTCGCCGCCGACCCGGCCGGGGCGACGTTCGCCGTCTGGCAGGCGCGGGAGTACGCGGGCACGCAGATCGCCGGGGTGGCCGGTGCGGTGGTGTGGCACCACTGTCTGAGCACCGACCTGGCGGCGTCACTGGCCTTCTACGCCGAGGTGTTCGGGCACACCGTGGGCCGGTCCCGCGGTCCGGACGGCGAGCAGCGCCTCGTGCTGGAACTCGACGGGCGTCCGGTGGCCGGGATCGGCGAGGCGGGCACGGACGGGTCCGCCGGGGTTGCCTCGCACTGGCGGGTCCGGTTCGGCGTCGGCGATCTGGACACAGCCCTGAAGACGATCACAGAACTCGGCGGCACGGTGCACGAGGGCCCCTTCGGCACCCCGGAGGGACGGTGCGCCCGCGTCGCCGACGAGCAGGGCACGCCGTTCGAGGTGCTGGAGGTCGGCGAGGCGGTGCTGGCGGCCGGCGAGCCGCTCTGACCGGGGCGCGCGGCCCCGGCCGGTCAGCGGCCGGGGCCGCCGCGGGCGTCCGGAGCCGGGTGCCATCCGGCCGTGTCCCAGAACTCCAGCTGGGCCGCCTTGGGCAGGGCCGTGATCCGCGGCCCCGCCGGACCGCCGAGGCACAGGACCCTGGGGTTCCGCTCGGTGAAGGCGGGCCAGTACGGAACCGCCTCGCTGCGGGGGACGCCGTCGTGCGCGAAGGACGACACCAGGTCCATGAGGGTCTGCGAGACGTGCCGTTCGACCGGTCCGTCACCGAAGATCTCGCGGTGCCAGGGGATCCCGTGGGTGCCGAACAGGAACGGCGCGGTCGCTTCGTGCGGTGTGCCGAAGGAGGGTGGCCCCACGGGGTGGTCGAAGTGCAGGACGTATCCGGGCGCCCTGCTCTCCGTGGCGGCCCGCTCGGCCAGGCGGACGATCTGGTGGCGGAACATGCTGTCCCCGACGATCTCCGCGTAGAGGGAGACCGCGTCGTCGGCGCGTCCCTCCTCGCGGGCCCGTGCGCGGTAGTGCCGGACGGCCAGGTCCGCGGCCTCGCCGGGGACGCCGGCCCGCCCCTGGAGCAGGTGGGCGCGCACCATGCCGCGCAGTTCCGTGTCGTCGACCGGTTGCGGCAGCGCGCCGGCGGTGTAGAACGAGCCCTCGGTGTCGGTCGTCACGGTCAGGGTCGGCAGGTCGGGCACGGGCCGGTGCGCGTCCGGTCCGGGCACCAGCTCGCCGTCCTGGACGGGCCCCCGGTACCAGCGCCCGGAGGCCACCGGCCGCTGGTCCGGGGCGCCTCTGAAACAGTCCTCCCAGGCGGCCAGCAGCGTGTCCACGGCCACGCCACGCAGACCGGGGACGCCGACGCCGAGCCGGTCCGCGAGGAGGTCGAACGCCGTACGGGCGTCGTCCGGTTCCAGGGCGTAGGCAGGCGCCCAGAGGTGGGCGGCACTGATCGGAACCAGGCGGCGGACCGCGCCGCGCAGCCGTGGAAGCAACGCGAGCTGCCGGACGGCTGCACCACCGGCGGACGTACCGGACAGCGTGATGTTCTCCGGGTCGCCCCCGAAGGCCGCGATGGAGGACCGCACCCACTCCACGAGGGCGGCCTGGTCCTGAAGGCCCCAGTTGGCGCACAGTCCGGTCTCCGGGTCGGCGAGCTGCTCGTGCAGGCCGTAACCGAAGGGCCCCAGGCGGTAGTTGAAGGTGACGACGACGAGGTCCGCACGGGCGGCGAGTCGCGCGCCGTCGAAGGTCGGACTGGAGGCGGAGCCCGCCCGCCAGCCGCCGCCGTGCACGTAGATCAGCACCGGACGGGAACCGTGGACGTCCGGCGTCCAGACGTTGGCCCGCACGGCGTGTTCGGCGAAGGCCTCGGCGGGTGCCGGGGCGCCGACCGGTCCCGGGCCCCCGGGCTGCGGGAAGGCCGGTGGCAGCGCGGCCGCGGGCCGGACACCGGTCCACGGCTCCACCGGCCGGGGCGAGGCGAAGCGCAGCGGTCCCGTCGGCGGGGCCATGAAGGGCACGCCGAGGAACGCGTGGACGGATGCGTCACCCCCCGCCGGACCGGCCGCCGTCGCGTGCAGCGCACCGGCCGGGGTCCGCACCACCGGCGGCCGGGTCTGCCGTATCCGCCCCATCACAACCCCTCCCCTGCACACCGGTGTCCGCAGCACGTTCTCAGCCGCCGGCCGACCCGGCCAAGAAGCCGGGAAAGCATGTGTCAGGTGCGCTCAATTGACAGACTTCGGCCGACATGACGAACCGGACCGGCGCATGTTGGCCACCTCCCGGGGAGGCGGGAGTGTGGTGGCGTGTCTCCTTTACTCATTTCGCATCGATATCCAGATCACTTTCCACGCCGGGCCATTGTTTCGAGCACCTTCGACCGTCCCGGATCGGCATATGAGGGATGGAGTCGGGAATGACTGGTGACTTGGTGTCCGTTCCGTCGGAAAAGGCGGGGCAGCAGCCCGAATGGGAGGACCTCTCGCGGCTGCGGCGTGCCCGGGAGACCCTCGCGGGCCGGCCGGGGCTCGTCGAGGCGCACGACGTCGAGACGCTGCGCGGTCAGCTGGCGCGGGTCAGCGCGGGCGCGGCGGAGGTCGTGCAGGCCGGTGACTGCGCCGAGGACCCTGCCGAGTGCACGGCGTCGGACGTCGCCCGCAAGGTCGCCGTGCTCGATCTGCTGGCGGGTGCGATGAAGCTGGCCGGGCACCGTCCGGTGGTGCGGGCGGGCCGGATCGCGGGTCAGTTCGCCAAGCCCCGGTCGCAACCGACGGAACGTTTCGGCGACCTGGAACTCCCCGTGTACCGCGGCCACTTGGTCAACGGCCCGGCTCCCGAACCCGAGGAGCGCAGCGCGGATCCGCTGCGTCTGGTCACCGGCTACATGGCCGCCGCGGACATCATGGGCCACCTCGGCTGGGGCCGCCCGGGCGGTATCGAGCACCCGGTGTGGACCAGCCACGAAGCACTGGTCCTGGACTACGAACTCCCCTTGCTGCGGCGCGGCGCGGACGGCGGGTTGCTGCTCGCCTCGGCGCACTGGCCATGGATCGGGGAGCGCACCCGCCAGGCCGACGGCCCCCATGTCGCGCTGCTCGCGCAGGTGCTCAACCCGGTGGCCGTCAAGGTGGGGCCGGGCATCGACCGGGACGAACTCCTGGCGCTGTGCGGACGGCTGGACCCCGAGCGCACTCCGGGGCGGCTCACCCTCATCGTCCGGATGGGGGCACGGACCGTGGCGGAGCGGCTGCCCCCGCTGGTCCGCGCCGTCCGCTCGGCGGGGCATCCGGTGGTGTGGCTGGTCGATCCCATGCACGGCAACACCGTCGTCACGCCCAGCGGCCACAAGACCCGTTACGTGCGGACGATGCAGCGTGAGGTCCGTGAGTTCCGTGCCGCGCTCATGGAGGAAGGCGCGTTCCCCGGGGGTCTGCATCTGGAGACCACCCCCGACCAGGTCACCGAGTGCGTCCTCGACGAGTGGGAGGCCGACCGGGTCGGCAAGGCCTACACGAGTTTCTGCGACCCCCGGCTCACCGTGGACCAGGCGCTCGACCTGCTGGAGGCGTGGACGGCTCTTCCCTCGCCCGCGATGAGGCCGCCCGGCGGCACACGACAGGAGGCTCACGATGGCTGAAACGACCGTGGAGCAGGGCGATGTCGCCCTGGTCACCGGGGCCGCCGGCGGGATCGGCAGGGCCGTGGTCCGGGCGCTCGCCGAGCGGGGCACGGCCGTCGCGGCCGTCGACCGCGACCACGGCGCCCTGCACACGTGCGTCGCCGAGTTGAACCGGTCGGGGCTGCCCGTGACGGCGTGTCCCGCCGACGTCACCGACGCCGACGAGGTGGAGGCGGCGGTGGCGGTGGCGGAGGAACGCCTGGGGCCGGTGGAGTACCTGGTCAACGCCGCGGGTCTGCTGCACACGGGCCCGGTCCGGGAGTTGAGTCCGCTTGACTGGGCGGCCATGTTCGCGGTCAACGCCGCCGGGGTGTTCCATGTCTGCCGTGCCGTGGTGGACCGTATGGTGCCACGCGGCCGGGGCGCGGTGGTCACCGTGGCCTCGAACGCCGCCGCCACACCGCGGGCGAATATGGCCGGATACGCCGCGTCCAAGGCGGCGGCCATGATGTTCACCAAATCGCTGGGCCTGGAGGTCGCGCGGCACGGGATCCGCTGCAACGTCGTGGCACCCGGTTCGACCGAGACGCCCATGCTGTGGTCGATGTGGGCGGACGACAGCGGGCGCGCCCACACGCTCCACGGCAGCGCCGACGACTTCCGCGTCGGCATCCCGCTGGGCAGAATCGCCCGGCCCGAGGATGTCGCCGCCGCGGTGCTCTTCCTGCTGTCCGAGAAGGCCCGGCACATCACCCTGCACGACCTGACGGTCGACGGCGGCGCCTCGCTGGGCGCCTGAGAGGAAGACCTGACCATGCCCGGGATCCCCGACATCGCCGCATACCCGATGCCAGGCGAGGACGACCTGCCGGCCAACACCGTGCGCTGGACGGTGCGTGCGGACCGTGCCGTGCTGCTCGTGCACGACATGCAGCGGTACTTCCTCAGGCCGTTCGCCGAGGACCAGCGCCGTGCACTGATCAGCAACATCGCGCTGCTGCGGGAGCGGTGCGACCGTCTCGGGATACCCGTCGCGTTCACGGCGCAGCCCGGCAGCATGACCAGGGAGGAGCGCGGGCTGCTCATGGACTTCTGGGGCCCGGGGATGCGTCCGGCGCCCGAGGACTGGGCCGTGACCGACGCGCTGGCGCCGCGCCCGGGCGACTGGCAGTTCACCAAGTGGCGCTACAGCGCCTTCGTCCGCTCCGGCCTGCTGGAGCGGCTCAGCGCGTCCGGCCGCGACCAGTTGATCCTCTGCGGGGTCTACGCCCACATCGGTGTCCTCGCCACCGCCGTCGACGCGTTCGCCCAGGACATCCGGACGTTCCTCGTCGCCGACGCCGTCGCCGACTTCTCCGCGCAGGAGCACCGGCTCGCCCTCACCTACGCCGCCCGGCGCTGCGCGTTCGTGTCCACCACGCGGCACCTGCCCGTCGAGGGCGGCACGCTCCTCGGCGAGGGCCGCGACGAGCCCGGGAAGCGAGCCGTCGCATGACCGCCCGGCCGGTGGTGACCGGGGCGGCCGAGGCCCTCCTGGACCGCGTCCTGTCCCTCCCCCACACGCAGCCGTTCGCTCTGCTGTACCGCCCCACGGTCACCGACGTCGACCGGGTGGAGATCCTGACCGGCCCGGTGGACGCGGTGGACCGGGTCGCCGACCTGCCGCTGCCGGACTCGGCGCACGGCCCGGCCGGAGCGCACGTCCTGGCGCTGCTGCCGTACCGGCAGTTGGCCGAGCGCGGCTTCCCCGTGCCCGACGACGGGCGGCCGCTGCTCGCCATGACCGTGCGGGAGCAGGCCTCGCTCAGCCGGGCGGCGGTACTCGCCCGCGTACCCGACGTGCCGATCCGGATGACGGGCGAGCACTTCGACATCGACGACGACACGTACGCGGATCTCGTGCGCCGGGTGCTCGCCGACGAGATCGCTGTCGGCGAGGGTGCGAACTTCGTCGTCAAGCGCCGCTTCCTCGCCGACATCTCGGACTACTCCCCGGCGACGGCCGCGGCGCTCTTCCGGCGGCTGCTGGCGCGGGAGTCCGGTGTCTACTGGACCTTCCTGGTCCACACCGGCGAGCGGACCCTGGTGGGGGCCACCCCGGAGCGGCACGTCAGCCTGCGGGACGGGGCCGCGGTCATGAACCCGATCAGCGGCACCTACCGCTACCCGGCGTCGGGGCCGACCCTTTCGGGCGTCATGGACTTCCTCGGGGACCACAAGGAGAAGTACGAGCTGTTCATGGTGGTGGACGAGGAACTCAAGATGATGTCCCGGGTCTGCGACAGGGACGTGCGCGTGGTGGGCCCGTACCTCAAGGAGATGGCCCGGCTCGCCCACACCGAGTACGTCATCGAGGGGCGCACGGAGCGCGACGTCCGGGAGATCCTGCACGGCACCCTGTTCGCCCCGACCGTCACGGGCAGCCCGCTGGAGAACGCGAGCCGGGTGATCGCCAAGTACGAACCGGAGGGCCGCGGTTACTACAGCGGTGTGGTCGCCCTGGTCGGCAGGGACGGCCGGGGCGGTCGCACGCTGGACTCGTCGATCCTCATCCGCACGGCCGACATCGACGCCTCTGGGCGCCTCGCGATCGGGGTGGGCGCGACCCTGGTGCGCGACTCCGACCCGGTGGCGGAGGTCGCGGAGACGCGGGCGAAGGCGACCGGCCTGCTCAGCGCGCTGCGGGCCGAACCCCAGGGGGCGTTGGGCCATCATCCGTCCGTGCTGTCCGCGCTGCGCGCCCGCAACGACGACATCGCCGACTTCTGGCTGCGCGGCCCGGCCCCCGCGGCGGCCGGTGCGGTGCCGTCCGGCCAGCGCCTCCTGGTCGTCGACGCCGAGGACACCTTCACCTCGATGATCGCCCACCAGCTGAAGGCGACCGGCCTGGCGGTGACCACCCGCCGGCACGACGAGTCCTACGCCTTCCACGAACACGACCTGATCGTGATGGGCCCGGGCCCCGGCGACCCGCTGCACACCGACGAACACCGGATCGCCCGGCTGCACGACGACATCGGCACGCTGCTCGCCGAGCGGCGTCCCTTCCTCGCCGTCTGCCTGAGTCACCAGGTGCTCTGTCATCGGCTGGGCCTCGACGTGCGGCGGCGGGACACACCGCACCAGGGCGTGCAGCGGGACATCGACCTCTTCGGCAGCCGCGAACGCGTCGGTTTCTACAACAGCTTCGTGGCGCGCAGTGTGTCCGACCGGCTCGATGTGCCGGGCGTCGGTGACGTGGAGATCAGCCGGGATCCCGTGGCCGGTGATGTCCACGCGCTGCGCGGTGCGTTCTTCGCCGGCGTGCAGTTCCACGCCGAGTCGGTGCTCACCCGGGACGGGGTGCGCATCCTGGGCACACTGCTGGCGGGCGTACTCGATGGAACGCAACGCCCGGTCCCTTCCTGATCCCCGCATGGCCCGGACGCCAGCGGCCTCACGCAGTGGTCAATGCGACCCGCCTGCCGTTCAGTTCGTTCGCCTCCAGCATGCGGTGGACCTCGGCGGTGGCGCTCAGTGGCAGCACGCGCACCTCGCGGGGGCGCAGGCGGCCCTGAGCCAACAGGTCGTTGACGCACCGCGCGGCGTCGGCGAGTTCGGCGGCCGGGGCCCCGGTGATGGCGAAGCCGACGACGGACCGGTCCCGCACGTACAGCGGCCCGGCCGGCAGCGCCGGTGTGGTGCGCAGGCCCGCGAGCAGGACGATCCGGCCCCGCCAGGCGAGCAGGTCCACCGCGGTGGCCAGGTCGTTGACGCCCGCCGCGTCCACGTAGAGGTCGACGCCCTCGGGGCACACCCGGGCCAGCCGCGCCCCGAGGTCGTCGCGGGTGCGGTCGACGACGGTGTCGGCCCCCAGCGCACGGCAGTGCGCGGCGTCGCGTCCATGGGCGACGGCCACGACCCGGGCACCTGCCCGGGACGCGATGACCACCATGGCGGAGCCGACGTTGCCGGCGGCCCCGACCACGACCACGGTCGATCCGGCGCGCAGCCCTCCGTGGGTCACCAGGCCCAGATAGGCCGTGGCGGCGGGATGCAGCTGGGTCACCGCGCTCTCGGGGTCGACACCGTCCGGGAGCCGGTACAGCCGCTCGGCCGGTACGACGGCGCGCTCGGCCGCCGCGCCCTGCCGGCCGGCGTGGCCGAGGCTGTTGCACCACACCCGCTCCCCCGCCTCGAAGCCCGTCACCCGCTCCCCCACGGCGGCGACCCGGCCGACCAGATCGCGGCCGACGACGAAGGGGAACTCCACCGCGGTACGCACCGCGCCGGCCCGGATGAAGGTGTCGACGTGGTTGGCGGTCGTCATCTCCACGTCCACCAGGACGTCGTGCGCGCCCGGCCGGGGATCGGCGAGCGCGCCGAAGCGTATGGAGTGTGCGGGACCGAATTCGTCGATGTAGGCAGCACGCATACCGAGACCTTTGCCCCGCGGGCTCCGGCACGGCCGTCTTCCGGGGCCGACGGCCACCGAATGTGTCACCTCGCCGCCGGATTCGCCGCCTGTGACACCGCACCTGACGGACTGTCGGAGCCAGCGTTGCCCACGTACGGTCGCCGGTTTCAGGATCAGAGCGTCCGGAGTGGAGAAGGGGTGCTCGGATTGACCAGGACAGTGCACGAGATCGCGGTCATCGGCGCCGGCCCGCGTGGACTCGCGGTGCTGGAGCGACTGTGCGCGCACGAGCGGGCGCGGCCCTCGCACCCTCGGGTACTCATCCACGTCGTGGATGCCGGCCCGCCCGGAGCGGGCGCGGTGTGGCGCCCCGACCAGTCGCGGTACCTGCTCGCCAACACCGTCGCGTCGCAGATCACCATCTACTCCGACGCGGCGTCCCGCATCGCCGGACCGGTCGAGCCGGGGCCGAGCCTGTACGAGTGGGCGGTGTCGTTGCGGGACGGGTACGCGCCTGAGGGCCGTGACCTCGTGGGCGGCGGGGCCGACGGCTCGGTGCCCGACGCCGCCACCCTGGCCGAGGCGCGCTCGCTGGAACCGGACGGCTACCCGACCCGCGCCCTGTGCGGGCAGTACTACGCCGACTGCTTCCGCCGCGTCGTGGTCGCGGCCCCCGGCCACGTGGAGATCCGGGTGCATCGCTCGCGTGCCGTGGCGGTGGCCGACACCCTGGGCTTCCCGGGCGGCCCGCAGGGCGTTCGCCTGGCGGACGGTACCCGGCTGAACCATCTGGACGGCATCGTCCTGGCCCAGGGTCATGTGCCCACCCGGCCGACGCCGCAGGAGGAACGCACGGCGAGCCTGTCCCGGATCCACCACCTCACCTATCTGCCGCCCGGCAACCCCGCCGACGCCGACCTGGACGGCGTCCGGGCCGGGCAGCCGGTGCTCCTGCGCGGCCTGGGCCTGTGTTTCTTCGACTACATGGCGCTGCTCACCCTCGGCCGTGGCGGCCGGTTCGAGACCGCCGGCGACGGGCTGGTGTACCGCCCCAGCGGCGAGGAGCCGGTGCTGTACGCCAGTTCACGGCGCGGGGTGCCCTTCCATTCGCGCGGCGCGAACGAGAAGGGCGCGTACGGCCGTCACCTGCCGCGGCTGCTGTCCGCGCGGCGCGTGGCGGACCTGCGCCGGCGGACGGCGGCGGGCGGCCCGCCCCTGTCCTTCACCGAGGACCTGTGGCCGCTCATCGCGCGCGAGGTGGAGTCCGTCTACTACGAGACGCTGCTGGCGAACGGCCGAGGGGACGCCGCGCGCGCCGGGTTCGCCGAGCGCTACCTCGCCTGCGCGGAAGAGTCCGAACGCGAGGCCCTGCTGAGCGATCACGGCGTTCCGCCCGAACTCCGTTGGTCCTGGGGGGCGATCGCCGACCCCGCGGGGCAGCGGGACTTCGCGGACCGGGACGACTTCCGGACCTGGCTGCTCGGCTGGTTGCGCGAGGATGTCCGGCACGCGCGGCAGGGCAACGTGAGCGGCCCGCTCAAAGCCTCCCTGGACGTGCTGCGCGACCTGCGCAACGAGGTGCGGCTGGCCGTCGACCACGGTGGCCTGGACGGAGTGTCGCACCGCGACGAACTCGAGCGGTGGTACACCCCGCTCAACGCGTTCCTGTCCATCGGTCCCCCTCCGCAGCGCACACAGGAGATGATCGCGCTGATCGAGGCCGGGGTGGTGCAGCTGACCGGGCCGGGCACCCGGATCCGGTTCGACGCGGGCGGCGGCTGGTTCGTCGCCGGCTCCGACACGGTCCCCGGGCCCACCGTCCGGGCGCGCACCCTCATCGAGGCCCGGCTGCCGACACCCGACCTGCGGCGTACGGCCGATCCGCTGCTGCGGCACATGCTGAGCACCGAGTCGTGTGCCGCGTACCGCATCCCCACCGGGGACGGGGCGGCGTACGAGACCGGCGGCCTTGCGGTGACGACCCGGCCCTACCGGCTGATCGACCCGCAGGGCCGAGCGCACCCGCGGCGGTTCGCGTACGGCGTGCCGACCGAGTCGGTCCACTGGGTGACGGCGGCGGGGATCCGGCCGGGTGTCGACTCGGTGACCATCGCCGACGCCGACGCGATCGCCCAGGCGGTGCTCGCCCTGGGCTCCAGCCGGGCGGACGCGGGCCAGAGCGCGGAGCACGCACCCGTCGAGGTGACCGTGTGACGACGCGTGGGACGGACGGGGGGCCGAAGGACGGTCCGCACACGACGGACGCGGGCCTGCTGTCACCGGTGCGCGCCGGCACCCCCGTCGAGCGGGCGGTGTCCGACCACGCGTGGCTGCGGGCGATGCTGGACGCGGAGGCCGCGCTGGCGTACGCACAGGCCGCGATCGGCGTCGTGCCGCCGTGGGCTGCGGAGACCATCGGCCGGGCCGCGCGAGCGCACCGGCTGGATCTGCGGGCCCTCGCCGTGGCGGCGCGCGAGAGCGCCAACCCGGTGGTCGCCCTGGTCCGGGAGCTGACGCGCGCGGTGGCCGCCCTGGACCCCGCGGCGGCCGAGTACGTGCACCTGGGGTCGACCAGCCAGGACATCTTCGACACCGCGGCGATGCTCGTCGCCCGCGACGCGCTGGGACTGTTGCGCGCGGACCTCGCGCGCGTCGCGGCCGCGTTCGTGGTGCTGGCTCGCGAGCACCGCGATACCGCGCTTCCCGGACGCACCCTGGCCCTGCACGCCGTGCCCACCACGTTCGGGCTGAAGGCCGCCGGCTGGCGCAGGCTGGTGCTCGACGCCGACGCCCGGGTGGCCGGGGTGCTCACGGCCCTGCCGGTGTCCCTGGGCGGCGCCGCGGGAACGCTGGCCGGGTATCTCGAGCACGGCGCCGACGCCGAACGCCTATTGGCGGCCTTCGCGGCCCGTACGGGGCTGTGCGCACCCGTGCTTCCCTGGCACGCCCTGCGCACGCCGGTGGCCGATCTCGCCGCCGCCCTGGCCCACACCACGGGCGCCCTGGGCAAGGTGGCCGTCGATGTGCTGTCACTGACCAGGACTGAGGTCGGTGAGGTGGCCGAGCCGGCCGTTCCCGGGCGGGGCGGTTCGTCCGCCATGCCGCAGAAGCGCAACCCGGTACTGGCGACGTTGATCCGCAGCGCCGCGCTCCAGGTGCCTGCGCTGACGGCGGTGCTGACTCAGTGCCTGGTCACCGAGGACGAGCGGTCGGCCGGGGTGTGGCACGCGGAGTGGCAGCCGCTGCGGGAGTGCCTGCGGCTGGCCGGCGGCGCCGCCCACACGGCGGTGGAGCTCGCCGAGGGCCTGGTGGTGCGGCCGGAACGGATGCTCTCCGATCTGCGGCTCACCGGAGGCCGGATCGTCGCCGAGCGTCTGGTGGCGCTGCTGGCTCCCCTGGTGGGCAAGGAGGCCGCGCGTGACGTCCTGACGCGTGCTGCCGACGCCTCGGACCGTCTCGGCAGGCCGCTGGCCGAGCAACTCCTGGGGCAGCCCGAGCTCGCGGGTCGATTCACCCCGGACCAGCTGGCCCGGTTGTGCGATCCGGGCAGCTATGTGGGCGCCGCCGCCGACCTGGTGGACAGGTCGCTGCGGGACTGAGCAGAAGCACCCGGTTCCGACCTTCCGGCCCTTCGCCGACGCCTTCCTGACCCTGATCTGACCGTTGCCGGACCGACGTACGGTGCTGACCAACCTGACCTTGCTCATGACGAGCTGACCGGTCGACGACCTTGCGCGGCGCGGGGCGCTGGGTTTGAATTTCAGAAAGTCCGAGAGACCACTGAGGGGCAAGAAAGCCACTTGAATTGACGGTGGCACTTTCAGCTGAAGAAGCCCCTCGAAAGGTGCTCGAAAAAGGGGGACGTGATGGATGGTCCATGCCTGACACGGAGAAACCGCCTCACGATGCACACCGCCGCTCCCAGAAGGAACCACTGAGATTGCGGCCGTAGGCGCGCTGAATTGTTCGGGGAATCTGCGCCGTTCCCTTTCACCCGGGCACCCTCGGGCACGCCGCACAGCTGCGGCCCGGGGCCCGTCATGTCCGTGGACCGACGTGCTCTTCTGAGCACGCCTTCCCCCGGTCCCGCAGCCGTGCCACCGGCACAGTCGCCGTAGCACGCCGCCCGCCGTTCCCGACCGAGCCCGTCCACACCGCCGTGGGCGACATCCGCCCGCGCGCCGTCGGAACGCCGTCGGAACGGCGATGCGCCGCGCCCGCGGGACAGCACGGCCCGACGTCCGGCATCCGGTGGGGCGTCCACGCATGCCGAACGCATTCCATTCACGCGGGAATAAAAGCCGCCCTCTTCCACCGAACCCCCCACGAGGAGATCGGTATGACCATGATCAGCGGTGTGCCCGACCACACCCGGATTCGGCCTCCACTCGCGAACCCGCTCGACTCCGACGCAATGCGTAGAGCAGCCCTCGACCGCTCCGTATCCGAATTGTCCCCCATTGTTTTCTCATCGCTTCCGCGGGCCGATCAACGACGAAAAGGGATGATGTACCTGCGGGGCCTGCTGGGAGCCACCGGACGGAAGTCGATAAGAAATATCGCCGCCTTCCTCGGAGACCAGGTCAACGACCAGGGCCTGCACCACTTCATCAACGACTCGACCTGGGAGTGGGCCCCCATGCGCGAGACCCTCGGCCGTCACCTGATCCATCACCTGCCGCTGCAGGCGTGTGTGCTGCACCTGATGGTCATACCGAAGTCAGGCCCCCACTCGGTCGGTGTGGCCCGGACATTCTCCTGGGAGCGCGGTCAGGCCGTCACCGCGCAGCAGGTGATCGGCGTCTGGGGCGTGTCCGCGCGCACCGCGAGCCCGCTCAACTGGTGGATCCACATGCCGCCGGAGGGAACCCGGGGAGCTTCCCGGGACGGTCGGACGCCGTCCGTCGCCGAGGCAGCCGGACCGGCGACACCCGAGGACTCGATGGTCAGCGCCTATCTGGAGACGGTGTCCCGTCTGCATCTGCCGCGCTGCCCCGTGACGCTGAACGCGGAGCGGCTCGACGCCATCAGGATCAGCTCGCGACTCAGCGCCGCCGGCCTGAACCACATCGCCCGGATCTCCGGCGACACCTGGCTGCTGCCCGACGACCCCGCGCTGCCCGGCTGGGGGGAGAGCCCGTTACAGGCGAGCCAGATCGCACATCTGGCCAAGGCGGGCCGCCGACGCGTGGCGGTCTACCCGACGGGCACGCACGGCTCCATGGAGCTCGTCGCCACGGTGCGCGTCCGCCTGCCGACCGTGCTCGACTCCACCCGCTGCGGCCGCGGCCGTCCGGAGTTCCTGCTCCTCGCCGTCGGCCGCGGCGGATCCCGCTGGCCCGAGGAGCTGTGGCTGACCGATGTGCGCACGGCGGATCCTGCCGCCCTGCTGCGGCTCGTGGGTCACAGCCGGCGGGTGGAGAGCCGCGGCATGCCGCGCGCCGAGCGCGTGGGCATCCGGGACTTCGTCGGCCGCTCCTTCGCCGGCTGGCACCGCCACGCCACCCTCGCGTCCGTCGCCCACGCGGCCACGGAACTGGCGGAACGCAGACTGGCGGCCTAGCCGACCCCCATGACCACCCACCCCCACCGGGACCCTGAACCCGCCGTACCCGAGGGCCCTGGTGGGTCGACCCGCCTCCAGCGCACAGCCCTCGGCCCGCCGCGCCCATGGCGCACATCATGCGCACCGACTAAAGCCACAGGTCAGCGGCCCTTCTCGGTGGGCTCAAGGATCGCGACACACTCCACATGATGCGTCATCGGAAACAGATCGAACACCCGCAGCATCCGCACCCGATACCCTCCGTCCCGGAAGTACCCCAGATCCCGCGCCAGCGCCGCCGGGTCGCACGCCACGTAGGCGATGCGACGCGCCCCCAGGGACGCGAGGTGCTGCACCGTCTTCCGCCCCGCCCCCGCGCGCGGCGGGTCCAGGACGATCAGGTCGACCTCGTCGATGCCCGTGCGCGGCAGGACGGACTCCACCTTGCCCTGCTCGATCCGCACCCGGTCGAAGTCGGCGAGGTTGTGCCGGGCGTCCTCGACCGCGCGCTTGCCGGACTCGATGCCGAGGACGGCGCCCTTGTCGCCGATCCGGTCGGCCAGGGCGCCGGCGAAGAGGCCGACTCCGCAGTACAGGTCGAGGGCCATGTCGCCCTTGCGCGGGAGCAGGCCCTGCATGACCGCCTTGACCAGGGTGTCGGCCGCCTTGGGGTGGACCTGCCAGAAGCCGCCGTTGCCGACGCGGTAGGTGCGGTCGTCGGCACGTTCGCGGACGAAGGGGCGGCCGTGGACGCGGTGGACGCCGCCGTCCTTCTCCCCGACGCGCATCACCGAGACCGGGCGGTCCAGTTCGACGATGGGGAGCCTCGCACCCGGCCGGGGGGTCAGGATGACCTGCCGGTCCTGCGAACCGGTCGCCGCGATGGCCTCGACGGACTCCATGCCCGTCCAGTCCCGCGCCTCGATGCCCAGCTCGCTGACGCCCTCCGCGGCGATCATGCAGTGGTCGATCGGCTGGACCTCGTGCGAGCGGTGCTTGCGCAGGCCCGCGCGGCCCTCGGAGTCGACGGCGTACTGGACGCGGGTGCGCCAGGAGGGGACCTGGCCGGCGGGCACCTTGTCGCCCTCGGCCGGCATCACCGTGCCGTCCCAGCCGGCCTCCTCGGGGGTGAGGCCCGCGAGGCGCTTCAGCTGCTCGGCGACGACCTCGCCCTTCAGGCGGCGCTGGGCGCCCGGCTTGGCGTGCTGCCAGTCGCAGCCGCCGCAGCGGCCGGGGCCGGCGAAGGGGCAGGGGGCCTCGATGCGGTCCTTGGAGGCGTCCAGGATCTCGACCGCGTCGGCGCGCAGGAAGCGGGCGCCCTCCTCACCCTCGGTCACCCGGGCCACGACCCGCTCGCCGGGCAGCGTGTGCCGGACGAACAGCACCTGCCCCTCGGACGTACGGGCGATGCAGTGGCCGCCGTGGGCGACGGGGCCGACCTCGACCTCGTACTCCTCCCCCACCAGCGATTTCTTCGGTTCTGCCTGCATGGCGGGGTGACTCCAGAGAACGGGACGACAAGGCACGGCCGCCGGAAGGCGGGCGCCGAAGGACAACAGCCGTCCAGTCTACTTCGACGGCGAGGACTCCTTCGCCCGGTCGGGGCCCGCGGGCCCGCGCCGGACCGCGCCGGGCGCGTTCCAGTCCTGGCGCTTGCGCGCGCGCCGCTTGGCGGCCTCGGAGGACTGGAGCTGGTACGGGACCGAGGTGACCATGACCCCGGGGGTGAAGAGCAGGCGGCCCTTGAGGCGCAGAGCGCTCTGGTTGTGCAGCAGGTGTTCGTACCAGTGGCCGACCACGTACTCGGGGATGATCACCGAGACCGCGTCGCGCGGGGACTCCTTGCGCAGGCTCTTGACGTACTCGATGACCGGGCGCGTGATCTCGCGGTAGGGCGAGTCCAGCACCTTCAGCGGTACGGCGATGCCGCGCCGTTCCCATTCGTCGCGCAGGGCCTTGGTCTCGGCCGGGTCGACGTTGACGCTGAGCGCCTCCAGGGTGTCGGAGCGCATGAGCTTGGCGTAGGCGAGGGCGCGGAGAGTGGGGCGGTGGATCTTGGAGATGAGGACGACCGAGTGGACGCGGGACGGGCGGACCATGTCGTCGGTCTGCGCCTCCTGAGGGTCCTCGGGGGCCGCGATCTCCTCGGCGACGCGGTCGTAGTGCTTGCGGATGGCCGTCATCGTCGCGAAGAAGATGCACATGCCGAGCAGGGCGACCCAGGCGCCGTGTGTGAACTTCGTGGCCAGTACGACGACCAGGACCAGGCCGGTGAAGAAGGCGCCGAAGGCGTTGATCGCGCGGGAGCGGATCATGCGGCGGCGGGCGGCCGGGTCCTTCTCGGTGGCCAGGTGGCGGTTCCAGTGGCGGACCATGCCGATCTGGCTGAGCGTGAAGGAGACGAAGACGCCGACGATGTAGAGCTGGATGAGGCGGGTGGAGTCGGCTCCGTAGACGAAGACCAGGAGCATCGCGGCGCCGGCGAGGAGGACGATGCCGTTGGAGAAGGCCAGGCGGTCGCCGCGGGTGTGCAGCTGGCGGGGCAGGTAGCGGTCCTGGGCGAGGATCGAGCCGAGCAGCGGGAAGCCGTTGTACGCGGTGTTCGCGGCGAGGAAGAGGACGAGTGCGGTTGCCGCGGCCAGGACGATGAAGAGGAAGCTGCCCTCTCCGAAGACCGCCTCGGCGACCTGCGAGATCACCGGGTGCTGCACGTAGTCCGAGCCGAGCGCGACGCCGTTGTGGAAGAGGTCGGTGGCCGGGTTCTCCGACATACGGACGTCGGTCGCGGCGGCCAGGGCGATGATGCCGCAGAACATGGTGACGGCGAGCAGGCCCATCAGCGCGAGGGTGTTGCCCGCGTTCTTCGACTTGGGCTTGCGGAAGGCCGGGACGCCGTTGGAGATCGCCTCCACGCCGGTGAGGGCGGCGCAGCCGGAGGAGAAGGCGCGTAGCAGGAGGAAGACCAGGGCGAAGCCCGCGAGGCCGCCGTGCTCCGGCTTGATCTCGTAGTCCGCGGTGGGGGCGCGCATGGTGTCGTCCAGGACCAGGCCGCGGAAGGCACCCCAGGCGATCATGATGAAGACGCCCGCGACGAAGACGTACGTCGGAATGGCGAAGAGCGTGCCCGACTCCTTGACGCCGCGCAGGTTCATCAGCGTCAGCAGCAGGATGACGGCGACGGCGCAGAGGACCTTGTGCTCGACCACGAAGGGGATCGCGGAGCCGAGGTTCTCGATGCCGGAGGAGATGGAGACGGCGACGGTCAGCACGTAGTCGACCAGGAGCGCGCTCGCCACCGTCAGGCCCGCCTTCGGGCCGAGGTTCGTGTTCGCCACCTCGTAGTCGCCGCCGCCGCTCGGGTAGGCGTGCACGTTCTGCCGGTAGGAGGCGACCACGGTGAACATCAGCACGACGACCGCGACCGCGATCCAGGGGCTGAAGTGGTACGCCGACACGCCCGCGATGGACAGGACCAGCAGGACCTCGCCGGGCGCGTACGCCACGGAGGACAGCGGGTCGGAGGCGAAGACGGGGAGGGCGATGCGCTTCGGCAGGAGCGTTTCCCCCAGCCGGTCACTGCGCAGTGCGCGCCCGATCAGAATCCGCTTGGGCACGTCGGTCAGTTTGGACACAACAGAGGATCGTAAGCGTTCGAACGGGCGCCCGCCCACCCGCCACCCCCGATCGGCCCGCCCTCTGCTCTACGGGTGAATTCGGCGGCCGGCAGGGCTGCGGATTCCGCAGGTCGCGCGGTCGGCGTGCCTGAATGTCTGACTGTATGAGGAAGACTGCTCGATTGCCGACCGCTCCCCGGCTGTTGCACCGCCCCCTGGAGGTCCCATGCACCTGAGCGACCTGAGCGCAGAGCTGATCGGCGGCGCCGCCACGCTCGTCGGCCTCGGAATCCTGACTCTTGCCAGCATTCGCAGCATCGGCCGGCGGGGGTCCTCGGCCGGAGGGTGAGACGGCCCCTGCGGCCTGCCGCTACGTTGGGGGCGGACGACGGGGAAACCCGGCTTCCGTTCGGGGTTCCGGACTTCCCGGGGCCCCGGGAGGCGTCAGGGTCGGTGCTCACCGGCATGATGTTCCCCTGCGGCCCGCACACCGGCCGCGACGTGTCGCCAGGCGAGCCGAAAGAGAGACATGAGCAGGACATCCACTAAGGCCGGCGGGCCCGCAGGAAGCGGGGTGTGAGGCGATGCACATCGTGATCATGGGCTGCGGGCGTGTGGGCTCGGCCCTCGCGCAGAATCTGGAGCAGCAGGGGCACACGGTCGCCGTGATCGACCAGGACCCCACCTCCTTCCGCCGCCTCGGCTCCTCGTTCGGCGGCCGCCGGGTCACCGGCATCGGCTTCGACCAGGACACCCTGCGCGAGGCGGGCATCGAGGAGGCCGGCGCCTTCGCCGCCGTCTCCAGCGGCGACAACTCCAACATCATCGCCGCCCGGGTGGCCCGCGAGATGTTCGGCGTGGAGAACGTCGCCGCCCGCATCTACGACCCCCGCCGCGCCGAGGTCTACCAGCGCCTGGGCATCCCCACGGTCGCCACCGTCCGCTGGACGGCCGACCAGATGCTGCGCCGGCTGCTCCCCTCCGGCGCCGAGCCCCTGTGGCGCGACCCCACCGGCGGCGTCCAGCTCGCCGAGGTGCACACCTCGGCGTCCTGGGTCGGCCACAAGATCAGTCGGCTCCAGGAGGAGACCGGGGTGCGGGTGGCGTTCCTCACCCGGCTCGGGGAGGCGATCCTGCCCTCCTCGCAGACGGTGCTGCAGGAGGGTGACCTGGTGCACGTGATGATGCGCACCGACGAGGTCGACAAGGTCGAGGCGGCGTTCGCCCAGGGTCCCGAAGAGGAGGGCGGTCACTGATGAGGGTCGCCATTGCCGGAGCCGGTGCGGTCGGCCGTTCGATCGCGGGCGAGCTGCTGGAGAACGGCCACGAGGTTCTGCTCATCGACAAGGCGCCGACCGCGATCTCGGTCGAGCGGGTGCCGATGGCGGAGTGGCTGCTCGCGGACGCGTGCGAGATCACGTCCCTGGACGAGGCGGCGCTCCAGCGCTGCAACGTCGTCATCGCCGCGACGGGCGACGACAAGGTCAACCTGGTCGTCTCCCTGCTGGCCAAGACGGAGTACGGCGTTCCGCGCGTCGTCGCCCGGGTGAACAACCCTAAGAACGAGTGGCTGTTCAACGAGTCCTGGGGCGTGGACGTCGCCGTCTCCACACCGCGGCTGATGTCGGCCCTGGTCGAGGAGGCGGTGAGCGTCGGCGACCTGGTCCGGCTGCTGCGCTTCAGCCACGGCGACGCCAACCTGGTGGAGCTGACGCTGCCGGAGGAGTCGGCCCTGGCCGGCACGCAGGTCGGGGACGTGGAATGGCCCGAGGACACCTCGCTGGTCACGATCATCCGCGGCACCCGGGTACTGACGCCGTCCAGGGAGGACTCCCTGGAGGCCGGCGACGAGCTGCTGTTCGTGGCGGCGCAGGCCCGCGAGGAGCAGCTGGAGGACCTGCTGTCGGCGCGCAAGGGCAGTACGGCACGCTGAGCACGCTGACCGGCGTACGGTCCGCGCATACGTTGCGCATACGACGGTGGGGCGCCCGGAGATCTCCGGGCGCCCCACCGTCGTATGCCGTCACCCCGCGGGGTTCGTCAGCCCTTGCGGTGCCTGCCGCCGGGCGCGGGGTCCAGGGCGTCCTCGCCCCGCGCCTCGCGCTCGGCCTTCGCGCGCTCCTCGCGCTCCTTCTCGGCCTGCTCCGCCGCCTCCATCTCCGCGAACACGTCGATGGGGGCCGGCGCCTTGGCCAGGAAGACCCAGGTCAGCCAGACGGCGAGCAGGAAGGGCGGGATCTTCAGGGTGACCAGGACCCAGCCGAGCTGCTCGGTGTCCGCCCACCAGTACAGCGGGAAGAGGATCGCGGACTTGGCGAGCAGGATGAGGCCCCAGGCGTAGCTGGCCTTGGTGTAGGCCTTCTTGCGTCCCGGGTTCCGGGTGCGCCAGGAGAGGTTCTCCTTGAAGACCGGGCCGAGGATCAGGCCGATCAGGGGCACTCCGGCCAGCGCGGTGACGATGTAGGCCAGGGCCAGGCCCAGGGTGTAGAGCATGCCCGGCAGGTAGAAGTTCTTGGCGTTGTCGGTCATCATCGCGAAGACCACGCCGAAGGCGACGCCGAAGACGCCGCTGAAGGCGTGCTTGACGGTGTCCTTCATCGCCAGCCGGACCACGACCAGCACCAGCGACACGGCGAGCGCCGCGATCGCCGACATGTGCAGGTCGTTGTTGAGCGTGAAGATGGTGACGAAGAGCAGGCCCGGCAGCACCGTCTCGACCATGCCCCGCACGCCGCCGAACGCCTCGAACAGCGCGGCCTCCGTCACCGCCCGGGCGTCGCCGGCTTCCGTGTCCTGGGTGTCTTCGGTCGGCTTGTCGAGCGACGTCACCGGCTACTCCCGTCCGAGGGGTCTCAGTTCGTATTTCGGGTTGAAGAGCACCCGGCGGCCCCGGCTCATGGAGACCCGGCCCGATGCGATGAGCTTGCGCCCCGGCTCTATGCCCACGATGGAGCGTCTGCCCAGCCACACCACGTCCAGTGCGGCGGAGCCGTCGAACAGCTCGGCCTCCAGGGCCGGGACGCCCGCGCGCGGTCGCAGGGTGACCGTGCGCAAGGTACCAGTAACCGAGACGATCTGGCGGTCCTGGCAGTCGCAGATGCGGGTGCAGCCGGCGGTGTCGGCGTCCTCGCGCAGTTCCTCGGACTCCAGGTCCTCCTGCGACGAGGAGAGCCGGTCGAACATGCGCCGGAACCGGCCCACCGGCTTGTCGGAACGCGGAGCAGCACTCATGTCTGAAGCGTACCGGGACGGGCCGACAGCCATACACCCTCTCCGGACCGGTATCGCGAGGCTCACTTCTCGAAGCGGTACCCCATGCCCGGCTCCGTGATGAAGTGGCGCGGGTGCGCCGGGTCCGTCTCCAGCTTGCGGCGCAGCTGCGCCATGTAGACCCGCAGGTAGTTCGTCTCCGTCCCGTACGACGGTCCCCACACCTCCTGGAGGAGCTGCTTCTGGCTGACCAGGCGCCCGGTGTTGCGCACCAGTACCTCCAGCAGGTGCCACTCGGTGGGCGTCAGCCGTACGTCCCTGCCGTCCCGGTTCACCTTCTTCGCGGCCAGGTCGACGGTGAACTCGGCGGTGTCGACGATCACGTCGTCCTCGCCGCCCGGGACGGGTTCGGCCCGGCGGACGGCGGCGCGCAGGCGGGCCAGCAGTTCGTCCATGCCGAAGGGCTTGGTGACGTAGTCGTCGGCGCCCGCGTCGAGCGCCTCGACCTTCTCGTCGGAGGAGTGCCGGGCGGAGAGCACCAGGATCGGCACCCGGGTCCAGCCGCGCAGGCCCCGGATCACCTCGACGCCGTCCATGTCGGGCAGGCCCAGGTCCAGCACCACCACGTCGGGGTGGCGGGCGGCGGCGAGCTGGAGGGCGGTGGCGCCGTCGTGGGCGGCGTCGACCTCGTAGTGCCGGGCCTTGAGGTTGATCACGAGGGCCCGCACGATCTGCGGTTCGTCGTCGATCACGAGCACCCGGGTCATCGGGCGGCCTGCCTTTCTGCTGTCGTGACGGGGAGAGCGCCGGTGTGTGTGCCGGCCGCGCGGAGGGTGAGCACCATGGTGAGGCCGCCGCCGGGGGTGTCCTCGGCGTTCAGCGTGCCGGCCATCGCCTCGGCGAAGCCCCGGGCCACGGCCAGGCCCAGGCCCACTCCGGCCCCGCGCGGGGCGTCGCCGTACCGCTGGAAGGGCTCGAAGATGCGCTCCTTGGCGTCGTCCGGCACGCCCGGCCCCCGGTCGACGACCCGCACCTCGACGCGGTCCGCGAGGGCGCTGGCGGCGACCAGGACGGTCCGGCCGACGGGGCTGTACTTGACGGCGTTCTCGATCAGGTTGGCCATCGCCCGCTCCAGCAGCCCCGCGTCGACGGCGACCATGGGCAGCGTCTCGGGGACGTCCAGCTCGACGCTGCCCTCGGGGACGCCGCCGAGCGCCATCGGCACCACCTCGTCGACGTCGATCTCGCGGATCAGCGGCGTGACCGTGCCGGTCTGCAGGCGGGACATGTCGAGCAGGTTGCCCACCAGGTGGTCGAGGCGGTCGGCGCCGTCCTCGATGCCCTCCAGCAGCTCGGCCCGGTCCTCCTCGGACCACGCCACGTCGTCGGAACGCAGACTGGTGACCGCGGCCTTGATCCCGGCGAGCGGTGTCCGCAGGTCGTGGCTGACGGCGGCCAGCAGCGCGGTGCGGATGCGGTTGCCCTCGGCCAGCGCGCGGGCCCGGTCGGCCTCCTCGCGCAGGCGCCGGCGGTCCAGGACGACGGCGGCCTGGGCGGCGAAGGCGGCCAGCACCCGACGGTCCTCGGCGGGCAGCACCCGGCCGGTCAGCGCGAGGGCCATGTGGTCCCCGACCGGCATGTCCACGTCCGCGTCCTCCGGGCGGTCGACCGGCGGGCCCGTCCCGGCCCGTCCGGCGCAGGTCCAGGGCGCCACGTCGCCCTCCCGTTCCAGCAGGGCGGCCGACTCCATGCCGAAGGTCTCGCGGACCCGCTCCAGCAGGGTCTCCAGGCTGGTCTCGCCGCGCAGGACGTCACCGGCGAGGAAGGAGAGGATCTCCGACTCGGCGCGCAGCCGGGCGGCCTGGTGGGTGCGGCGGGCCGCGACGTCGACGACCGAGGCCACGGAGAGCGCGACGCCCACGAATATGGCGAGCGCAAGCATGTTCCGGGGGTCGGCGATGGTGATCCGGTTGACCGGGGGCGTGAAGAACCAGTTCAGCAGGAGGGAGCCGACCGCGGCCGAGGCGAGCGCCGGATACAGGCCGCCGAGCAGCGCGGCGGCCACGGTCAGCGCCAGGTACAGCAGCACGTCGTTGGCGAGGCCGAGGTGGACGGTGTTCAGCAGCAGGGTCAGCAGCACCGGGCCGCCGAGGCCGGTGAGCCAGCCCCAGACGCTCCGGGAGCGGCCGAGCCGCGCGCCGGTGGCCACGGGCAGTCCGCGGCCCTTGGCGACCTCCTCGTGGGTCACGATGTGGACGTCCAGGTCGGGCCCGGACTCGCGGGCCACCGTGGCGCCGACGCCGGGGCCGAAGACGTACTGCCAGGCCTTGCGGCGCGAGGAGCCGAGGACGATCTGGGTGGCGTTGCTGCCGCGCGCGAAGTCGAGCAGGGCGGCCGGTATGTCGTCGCCGAGCACGTGGTGGAAGGTGCCGCCGAGGTCCTCCACCAAGGTGCGCTGCACCGCCAGTTCCTTGGGGGATGCCGCGGTGAGCCCGTCGCTGCGGGCTATGTAGACGGCCAGCACCTCACCGCCGGCGCCCTTCTCGGCGAGACGCGACGCCCGGCGTATCAGGGTCCGGCCCTCGGGGCCGCCGGTCAGGCCGACCACGATGCGCTCGCGCGAGCCCCAGATCTTCGAGACGCGGTGCTCGCTGCGGTACTGCTGGAGGTACTCGTCGACCCGGTCCGCCACCCACAGGAGGGCCAGCTCGCGCAGAGCGGTGAGGTTGCCCGGGCGGAAGTAGTTGGACAGCGCCGCGTCGACCTTGTCCGGCTGGTAGATGTTGCCGTGGGCCATGCGCCGGCGCAGCGCCTGCGGCGACATGTCGACGAGCTCTATCTGGTCGGCCCGGCGCACCACCTCGTCCGGCACGGTCTCCTGCTGCCGTACGCCCGTGATCGACTCGACGACGTCGCCGAGGGACTCCAGGTGCTGGATGTTGACGGTGGAGATCACGTCGATCCCGGCGGCCAGCAGCTCCTCCACGTCCTGCCACCGTTTGGCGTTGCGGGCGCCGGGGACGTTGGTGTGCGCCAGTTCGTCCACCAGGGCGACCCGGGGGGCGCGTTCCAGCACCGCGTCCAGGTCCAGTTCGGTGAAGACGGCGCCGCGGTGCGCCAGCTCCCGGCGCGGCACCTGCTCCAGGCCGTGCAGCAGCACTTCGGTGCGGGACCTGCCGTGGTGCTCCACGAAGGCCACGACGCAGTCCGTGCCCCGCTCCATGCGGCGGTGCGCCTCGGACAGCATCGCGTACGTCTTGCCGACGCCCGGTGCCGCACCGAGGTAGATCCGAAGCTTGCCGCGTCCCATGGCCTCATTGTCTTCCGGTCAGCGCTGGTTGCGCAGCGTCGACCCTACGGCCAGCAATCCCGCCACATCAGGGCGGGATACGGGGCGCCGGTGCTCTTTGACGTAACTCTGACGCCCGCGGTGTCACTCCGCGACGATCTCCCCGTCCCGGAGTTCGAGCACCCGGTCGGCCAGGTCCAGCAGCGTGGCGTCGTGGGTGGCGACGAGGGCGGTGACCCGCTCGCTGCGTACGACGGCCCGCAGCAGCTCCATCACGGCGTGCCCGGTCTCCGCGTCCAGCTGGCCGGTGGGCTCGTCGGCGATCAGCAGCGCCGGGTTGTTGGCGAGGGCACGGGCGATGGCGACCCGCTGCTGCTGCCCGCCGGACAGCTCGCCGGGACGCTGGGCGGCGTGGTCGGCGAGGCCGACGAGGGAGAGGAGCAGTTCCACGCGTTCCTCGCGTTCGCGCGGTGCGGTACGGCGCAGCCGCAGCGGGACGCCGACGTTCTCGGCGGCGGTGAGGATCGGGATGAGCCCGAAGGACTGGAAGACGAAGCCGACGCGGTCCCGGCGCAGGGCGAGCAGGCCGTCCTCGTCCAGTTCCGCGAGGTCCCGGCCGTCGACCTCGACGCGCCCGGCGTCGGCCGCGTCGAGCCCGCCGACGACGTTGAGCAGCGTGGTCTTCCCGGAACCCGACCGTCCCTTCAGGGCGACCAGCTCACCGCGCGGCACCTCGAAGGAGACGCCGCGCAGGGCGTGTACGGCGGCGGCGCCGTGACCGTACGCCTTGCGCACGCCCTCGACGCGCACCATGGTGTCGGTGACCACCTGGCCCTGACTCATGTGCCCTCCCCCGCCGGAAACCGGGCGCCAGTATCGCCGGGCGGCACCGGAACGTTCAAGGTGCGGCGCCTGTCGTCCCGCGGCCCCGGCATGGCCGGAGGGCCGTGTCCCCTACGGGACGCGGCCCTCCGTACCGAGTGCTCGTACTGGTGCTCGCCTACCGGACCTCGGTGATCTCCGGGCCGCGCTGAAGCTGGCCCATGCCGCCGGAGAAGCGGGAGCCCTCCTCCTGCTGGACGCCCTCGGGGACCATCTGCGCGTCGTTGGGGAGCTTGAGGACGATCGGGTCGCGCGGGGCCATCGGACCCTCGCCGCGGACCACGACCGTGTCCCGGAAGATCTGCTCCAGCAGACCGGCGGCCTGCGGCTGCACCGCGCCCTGGCCGGAGATCACGCCGCGCAGGAACCAGCGGGGACCGTCCACGCCGACGAAGCGCACGACCTGGAAGCCGCCCGTGCCGTCCGGCAGCTGCACCGGGACCTGGGCCCGCAGCTCCCAGCCCAGCGGGCCCTCGACCTCGTCGATGATGCCGCCCTGCTGGGTGATGCCGGAGCCGATCTCCTCGCGTACCTCGCCCCAGATGCCCTCGCGCTTGGGCGCGGCGAAGCCCTGCAGCTGGATGGCGCTGTCGCGCAGCACGACCGTCGCGGCGACGATCGCGTCGCCCGCGACCTCCACCCGCAGCTCCATGCCCTCGACTCCGGGTACGAACAGACCGCCCAGGTCCACCCGGCCCTCGGCGGGGTCGCGGACCTCGGTGCTGTCCCAGGGCCCGTCGGGCCGCGGTTCGGGCTCGAGCCGCACGCGCTCGCGCTCTTCGTCCGCCTCGGTGTCGACGCTGTCGACGACCTGCTCGGCCTCGCCGGCCGCGTCCTCGGCGGCATCCCTCTTCTTGCGACGTCCGAACACGTCACTGTCCTTCCCGGTCGGATACGACCGAAGCGTATCGATTCCCACCCGTCGGGCCGCCCTCGGCGACCTGACCGCTTGTGCCGCTTGCACGGTCCGTCCCGGCGTGGCCGCCGGTGGACCCGAAGCCCCCTCCGGCCCGCGCCGAGTCGGGAAGCTCCGCGACCTCGTGGAAGCGGACCCTCTCGACCTGCTGGACGACCAGTTGGGCAATCCGGTCGAAGCGCTCGAACCGCACGCTGTCGCGCGGATCGAGATTCACCACGATCACCTTGATCTCCCCACGGTACCCGGCATCAATCGTCCCCGGGGCATTCACGAGGGCGACACCGAAGCGGGCTGCGAGCCCGGAACGCGGGTGCACGAAGGCCGCGTACCCCTCCGGGAGCGCCACAGACACGCCCGTGGGAAGTACGGCGCGCTCACCGGGCTTCAGTTCGCAGTCGACGGTGGTGCGCAGGTCGGCGCCCGCGTCGCCGGGCTGCGCGTACTCCGGAAGCGGTACGTCGGGGTCGACGCGGCGGATCAGGACGTCGAGGTCGGGGCGGGGCTCGCGGTGCCCGGGGTCCGGCAGGCTCACGGGTTCACCTCGAAGGCGCGGGCCCGGCGGACCTGGTCGGGGTCGTCCATGGCGGCGCGGATCTCCTCCTCGCGGCCGTGATTCACGAAGTGTTCGACCTTGACCTCGATGAAGAGGGCGTCCGCGCGCACGGCCACGGGCCCGTCGGGGCCGCCGATGCGGCCGGTGGCGGTGGAGTAGATCTTCCGGCCGGCCACCGCCGTCACCTCGGCCTCCAGGTACAGCGTGGTGTCGACGGGCACCGGCCGCTGGAAGTCGGTCTCCAGCCGCCCGGTCACCGCGATGATGCGCAGCAGCCAGTTGAGCGAGCCGAGGGTCTCGTCCAGCGCGCTGGCCAGCACGCCGCCGTGGGCGAGACCGGGGGCGCCCTGGTGGGCGGACTGCACGGTGAACTCGGCGGTGATCGACACGCCTTCACCGGCCCGCGCCTGGAGGTGCAGCCCGTGGGGCTGGTCGCCCCCGCAGCCGAAGCACTGGCCGTAGTGGGCGCCGAGCAGCTCGCCGGGGGCGGGCGCGTCGGGGTGCCGTACGGGCTTCACGGCGTCGGCGGGGGGCTGGAGACCTGGGGAAGTACCACTCACAGGCGCAGACCTTACCCGCGCGTCGGCCGAACACCGATACCGTGCCAAGCTTGTTGCATGCAGCTCTCGACCGCCCCGTACGAAGAACGCCTCACCGCGCCCCGCTCCTGGTGGCTGGGGTCCTTCCTGGTGGGGCTCTCGTTCGCCCTGATCCTGCTGCCCTTCGGCACGCTGCCGATGCTGGGCGGCCTGGCCGGCGGAACGGCGGTGGCGGCGGTCGCTGCCAGTTCGTACGGCGCGGTCCGCATCCGCGTCGTGGGGGACTCGCTGATCGCGGGCGAGGCGAGGGTGCCACTCTCCGCCCTGGGCGAGGCGGAGATCCTCGATCCGGAGGAGGCCCGCGCCTGGCGGACCCACAAGGCGGACACCCGCGCCTTCCTGCTGCTGCGGGCCTACATCCCGAGGGCCGTGCGCGTGCTGGTCACGGACCCGGAGGACCCGACTCCGTACCTGTACCTGTCGACCCGCGAGCCGGAGCGGCTGGTCGAGGCCCTGAAGGCGGCGAAGGCGGCGGCGTGACGCCTCCGCGGGCGGGGTGTCAGTGCCCGTCGTCCCCGTCGGAGCGGTGACCGAACCCCTTGTGTCCGCCGAAACCCTTGGGGCCGAGCTCCTTGGTGAGGGAGCCCATGTCCAGCGCGTCCTGCGGTCCCTCCAGGGCGGGGAGCTCGTCGAGGGCGCTCCACGGCACCTGCCTCTTGCGCAGGTCCGCCCGGATCCTGTCGGCGAGCTTCCTGGTGTCGCGGCGGTTCATGACGGCGCCCACCGCGGCGCCGACCATGAACGGCATGAGGTTCGGCAGGTTGCGCACCATGCGCTTCATGATCTGCTGGCGCAGCTGGCGCTTCATGTGGCTGTTCATCGCCGAGCCGAGGGTCGACGGTTTGGACACGTCGACTCCGCGCTCGTCCGACCAGGAGTTCAGGTACGCGGTGCTGCGCTGCGCGAGGCTGCCTGGCGGGCGCAGGCCGTACACCTCGTACAGCTCGGCGATCAGTTTGAGCTCGATCGCGGCCACGCCGGTCACCTCGGCGGCCAGCTCGGTCGGCATCGCGGGCGGCACGGGCATCATCGCCGCCGCGCCGATCCCCGCGCCGACGGTCGCCGTGCCCTTGGTCGCGCCCGCGACCAGCCGGTCGGCGATCTCCTCGGGACCGAGGCCGGGGAACTGTCCGCGCAGCGTCGCCAGGTCCCGTACGGGCACGCGCGGTGCCAGTTCGATGATCCGGTCGGCGAGGTGCGCGAGGGCGGCTCTGGCGCGCTGGCCGCCGTTGCGGACGCCCTGGCCGGCCTTGTGCCGGAACGCCGCTGCCCTGCGCCGGGCAGCGGGTGCCGGCGGCTGCGTGGTCGCCGGGAGGTCACCCCGGTCGGCCACTGATTCGAGCGGGGCCGTCCCCGTGTCGGTCGGGCCCCGCTCGTCGTCACGCGCGCAGTAGGAACCGTCGAGCGGCCCTTGGTCCGCTTCCCGCCTGTGGAAGCGGCGCTTCCAGGGAGGGGTCGAGCCAGTCACGGCCGACCCCGCCTCAGTCGCAGTCGCGGCAGATCGGCTGGCCGTTCTTCTCCCGGGCCAGCTGGCTGCGGTGGTGCACCAGGAAGCAGCTCATGCAGGTGAACTCGTCCTGCTGCTTCGGCAGTACACGGACCGCCAGTTCCTCGTTCGAGAGGTCGGCGCCGGGAAGTTCGAGGCCTTCCGCGGCCTCGAACTCGTCGACGTCGACGGCCGAGGCGGACTTGTCGTTCCGCCTGGCCTTCAGCTCTTCGAGGCTGTCCGAGTCGACGTCGTCGTCGGTCTTGCGTGGAGTGTCGTAATCGGTTGCCATGGTCGCTCTCCCCCTCTGGGTGTCTGCGGGTGTCTCCAGCGCACGTAACGCGTGAGAGGCCGGACTTGTGCCCGACCCGAGGCGGAGATTTTGCCTCACATCAAGGTCTGTTACTCAATCGACACCCAACCGGACTCCTCATGAGTGATCGGCTTGGATGGCGATGGGGACCGTACACGGTCCGAATGTCGCACTTCAAAGGCGCCTCACCGTGTACTTCCCGTGATCAGGGCCCCTGAAAACCAGGACTTTCCCGGCCTTCCGACAGGGTGCATGATCACGGAGAGTAGATGGCGAGAAAGCCGGTGCTGTGATCGATCACACAGGCAACTCCAGGGCCGTCGGCCTGGAAATTCCGCTCAAAGCGAACATCCTCGGGTGTCGGTGAGATGTCGGGGCCATGATCTCAGACGGGGAGCGTCACTCGCATCACGAGCCCCCCGCCCTCGCGCGGCTGAGCGTAGATGTGCCCGCCGTGCGCCCTCGCCACCGACCGCGCGATGGACAGCCCGAGACCGACGCCCTTGTCGCTCCCCGTGCGCTCGGTGCGCAGGCGGCGGAACGGCTCGAAGAGGTTGTCGATCTCGTACGCCGGCACGACGGGGCCGGTGTTGGTGACCACCAGGACCGCCTGGCCGTTCTCGACCGAGGTGGTGACCTCCACCCAGCCCCGTTCCGCCACGTTGTAGCGCACGGCGTTCTGGACGAGGTTCAGGGCGATGCGCTCCAGCAGGACGCCGTTGCCCTGGACCACCGACGGGTCCCGCGTGCCGCGGATCTCCACGCCCTTGGTGTCCGCCTCGGCGTGCACCTGGTCGATGGCCTGGCCGGCCACCTCGGCGAGGTCCACCGGTTTGCGCTCGACGATCTGGTTGTCGCTGCGGGCGAGCAGCAGCAGGCCCTCGACGAGTTGCTCGCTGCGTTCGTTGGTGGCCAGCAGGGTCTTGCCGAGCTGCTGGAGCTCCACCGGGGCGCCCGGATCGGACAGGTGCACTTCCAGCAGGGTCCGGTTGATCGCCAGGGGCGTGCGCAGCTCGTGGGAGGCGTTGCCGACGAAACGCTGCTGGGCGGTGAAGGCCCGCTGCAGCCGCTCCAGCATGTCGTCGAAGGTGTCCGCGAGCTCCTTCAGCTCGTCGTCCGGGCCGTCCAGCTCGATCCGGCGGGAGAGGTCGGAGCCCGCCACCGCGCGCGCGGTGCGGGTGATCCGGCCCAGCGGTGACAGGACGCGCCCGGCCATCGCGTAACCGAAGGCGAAGGCGATCACGGCAAGGCCCAGCAGGGCCAGCAGCGACCGGCTCAGCAGCCGGTCCAGGGCGTCCTGGCGCTGTCGGTCGATGCAGTCGCTGATCGCGGCGTTGAACTGCGACAGCGACAGGTTGCCGTCCGTGATGCCCGGACAGTCGTTGCTGGCGACCTGGAGGTCCTGGAAGTCGACGATCTTGTAGAGCGGCTGGTTGCCGGTGCGTACCGCCTGGGCGGCGAGCAGGTAGATGATCGACAGCAGCAGGATGCCGGCGATGAGGAACATGCCGCCGTACAGCAGCGTGAGCCTTATCCGGATGGTGGGCCGCAGCCACGGCATCGGGGTGGCCGAGCGCGGGTCCCAGGTGGGCTTCGGGGGCGCCCCGGGGGGCGCGGGTGTCGTCGCCACGGCCGGTCAGATCCGGTACCCGGAGCCGGGGACGGTGACGATGACGGGCGGCTCGCCCAGCTTGCGGCGCAGGGTCATGACGGTCACTCGTACGACGTTGGTGAACGGGTCGGTGTTCTCGTCCCAGGCCTTCTCCAGCAGCTGCTCCGCCGAGACGACGGCGCCCTCGCTGCGCATCAGCACCTCCAGCACGGCGAACTCCTTCGGCGCGAGCTGCACCTCCTTGCCGTCGCGGAAGACCTCGCGGCGGTTCGGGTCGAGCTTGATGCCGGCGCGCTCCAGGACGGGCGGCAGGGGCACGCTGGTACGCCGGCCCAGGGCGCGGACGCGCGCGATGAGCTCGCTGAACGCGAAAGGCTTGGGCAGGTAGTCGTCGGCGCCGATCTCCAGGCCCTCGACCCGGTCGCTGACGTCGCCGGAGGCCGTGAGCATCAGCACACGCGTGGGCATGCCCAGCTCGACGATCTTGCGGCACACGTCGTCGCCGTGCACGAGCGGGAGGTCGCGGTCGAGGACGACCACGTCGTAGTCGTTGACGCCGATGCGCTCCAGGGCGGCCGCACCGTCGTACACGACGTCGACGGCCATGGCCTCCCGGCGCAGTCCGGTGGCCACCGCATCGGCGAGCAGTTGCTCGTCCTCGACGACGAGTACGCGCACGTCGCTTGTCCTTCCTGTGTCCACCCGCGTAGCGCTTCCGGGGCGCACGAGGGCAGGGGCCGGCGGGGTGTGTTGCCTCCATCCTGCCCTTTTCGGCCATAAGTCGGCTGTAAGACGAGAGAAGGTCCGGGAGGAACACCGGTACGGGAGCGGGAATGCGAGATTTTCTCGCGTGGTTGAGGTTTCCGCGGAAGAGAGTGGGGGGAGGACGGCTTTACACCCCGCGATCACGCTCTGCCTGTACCGCGTCACCGCGCGGTATGTCGCGGTCCGCTTCCGCAGAGCGGGCGTGGGTGTCCGGCACCGTCGCCGCCCGGCAGGGCAGCGCTGGGCACTCCACCGGAGACGTGATCGTCCCTTCCGAACGGCACACCCCCGTGCCACCGACCCACGACCCAGGACGAGGGGGCGCAGCATGGACGCTTTCACCGCAGGACTTCTGCAGCGCATAAAGACGACCGAGTCCGACCTGTCCCGGGCCCGCGACGAGGGGGACGAGTTCCTCGTCGAGGTGGAGCTGGGAGAGCTCGACGACCTGCGCCGTCTCGCTGCCGAGCACGGCGTGGAGGTCGGCACGACCAGCGTCTGACCAGCCCGTGAAAGACAGGGCCCCGGCGGGATCCAGCGCCGGGGCCCTGTCGTGTGCGGTGCCGTCCGACGGCGGGCAGCCGACGTGTCACCACCGACCCGGGCGACGTCAGCGCCGGTCCCGGGCCGCGGCGGGAGGAGGGCGCGCACACCGCCCCGCCCTGCCCGCCCAACCGCCGGAGGCCTACGCTCCGAAGTCCGTCAGGAGCCGCTGGAGGGGCTCGAAGACCTTCGGGGTGGCCGCGATCGTCAGGTCGGCGGACGGGCGCTCACCGGGGCGTCCACCGGTCACCGCACCCGCCTCCCGGGCGATCAGGTCCCCGGCCGCGAGGTCCCACGGGTGCAGCCCGCGCTCGTAGTAGCCGTCGAGGCGGCCGGCGGCCACGTCGCACAGGTCGATCGCGGCGGAACCGCCGCGCCGGATGTCGCGCACCAGCGGGATCAGCCGCCGCGCGATCTCGGCCTGCTCGGCGCGGACGTCGGCGACGTAGTTGAAGCCGGTGGAGACCAGGGCCTGGTCCAGCGGGGCCGGGGCGCGACAGGCGAGCCGGCGTTCGCCGTCCCACGCTCCCGTCGCCCAGGCACCGCCGCCGAGCACCGCGTGGTACGACTCGCCCCGCATCGGGGCGACGACCGCGCCGGCCACCCGCTCGCCGTTCTGCTCGGCGGCGATGGAGACCGCCCAGGTGGGCAGCCCGTAGAGGTAATTGACCGTGCCGTCGAGCGGGTCGACGACCCAGCGGACGCCGCTGGTGCCCTCGGTGGCGGAGCCCTCCTCGCCGAGGAAGCCGTCGTCCGGACGGCGGTCGGCGATCAGGCCGGTGATCAGCTTCTCCGCCGCGATGTCCATCTCGGTGACCACGTCGATCGGGCTGGACTTGGTGGCGGCGACCGCCAGGTCGGCCGGGCGGCCGTCGCGCAGCAGCTCGCCCGCGCGGTGGGCGGCCTCCTGGGCGATCTTCAGCAGCTCGGCATGGAGGGGGTCGGGCGTCACGTCGGTCACGGGGCTCCTCACGCGTAGGGGCTGTCGTTCGGATCAGGTCGCAGGGAAGAGACGGTGCTGGTCAGTGCCGGTGAGCGGGGTCTGGTGCGTGCAGCTGCAAGGCGGAGGAGGGCGACAGGGCGGAGCCCTGGCAACCGACGACGACGCCGCAGGGGCGTGCCGGGCCCCGCGTCTGCGGCATGGTCCAAACGACAGCCCCTAAGGGCTGTCGGCGCCGGCGGCGGCGGGGCGGGGGGTGCGGGCGGGGCAGCAGCCGACCGGGCACAGGTTGTGGCTCGCGCCGAGCGCGCCGAGGGCGCACGGTGCGACTTCCTGGCCTCGCTCGTCGGCGGCCCGCTCCAGCACGAGGTCGCGGACCGCGGCGGCGAACCGCGGGTCGGCGCCCACGGTGGCCGAGCGGCGCACCGGCAGCCCCAGTTCCTCCGCCTTGGCCGTGGCCTCCGTGTCGAGGTCGTACAGGACCTCCATGTGGTCGGAGACGAAGCCGATGGGTGCCATCACCACGGCGGGCACGCCGGCCGCGTGGCGCTCCTCCAGGTGGTCGCAGATGTCGGGCTCCAGCCACGGGATGTGCGGGGCGCCGGACCGCGACTGGTAGACGAGCTGCCAGGGGTGGTCGACGCCGGTGCGCTCGCGGACGGCGTCGGCGATCACCTGTGCGACGTCCAGGTGCTGGCGTACGTACGCCCCGCCGTCACCGTGGTCCTCGACCGGGCCGGAGGTGTCCGCGGCGGAGTTGGGGATCGAGTGGGTGCAGAAGGCGATGTGCGCGCCGTCCCGCACCTCCTCGGGCAGCTCGGCGAGGGACCGGACGACCCCGTCGACCATGGGCTCGACGAAGCCCGGGTGGTTGAAGTAGTGCCGCAGCTTGTCGATCTCCGGCAGCTCCAGGCCCTCGGCCTCCAGGGCGGCGAGCGCGTCCGCGAGGTTCTCGCGGTACTGGCGGCAGCCCGAGTACGAGGCGTAGGCGCTGGTGGCGAGGACCAGGACGCGGCGGCGACCGTCGCGGACCATCTCGCGCAGGGTGTCCGTCAGGTACGGCGCCCAGTTGCGGTTGCCCCAGTAGACCGGCAGGTCCAGGCCGTGCTCGGCGAAGTCCTTGCGGAGGGCGTCCAGCAGGGCGCGGTTCTGGTCGTTGATGGGGCTGACCCCGCCGAAGAGGAAGTAGTGCCGGCCGACTTCCTTGAGGCGTTCCTTGGGGATGCCCCGCCCGCGCGTCACGTTCTCCAGGAACGGGACCACGTCGTCGGGACCCTCCGGGCCGCCGAACGAGAGCAGGAGCAGGGAGTCGTAGGGGCTTGCGTCGAGCACGTCTGGCATGTCTCGATCCTGCCACCCGCCACTGACACCCGACCAACGGTGGGGTCCCGCCGCGCGTCGCACCTGGTCCGCGGACGTGTTTCCGGACGTCCTGCGGCGTCTTTCCCGGTGCCCTGCGGGGGTGTTTCCCACGCGTCTACACGAGTAATCTGTATCGACTGCGTTCGGACCTTACCGAGCACTCCACTGAGCCGTTCCCGGAGACCGCGTTGCCCAGTCCCTACCGCGCCCTGTTCGCCGCCCCCGGCACCAAGGCATTCTCGACCGCGGGCTTCCTCGGCCGGATGCCGCTGTCGATGATGGGCATCGGCGTGGTGACGATGATCTCGCAGCTCACCGGGCGGTACGGGCTGGCCGGTGCCCTGTCGGCCACCATCGCGCTCGCCGCCGCCCTGGCCGGACCGCAGGTCTCCCGCCTGGTCGACCGGTACGGCCAGCGGCGCGTGCTGCGCCCGGCGACCCTGGTGTCGCTGACCGCGGCGGCCGTGCTGCTGCCGGCCGCGCACTACGGGTGGCCGGACTGGGTGCTGTTCGTGGCCTGCGTCGGCATCGGCTGCGTGCCCAGCCTCGGCGCGATGGTCCGCGCCCGCTGGGCGGCGCTGTACCGGGGCACCCCACAGCTGCACACCGCGTACTCGTTCGAGTCCGTGGTGGACGAGGTCTGCTTCATCTTCGGGCCGATCATCTCCATCGGCCTGTCCACGGCCTGGTTCCCGGAGGCCGGACCGCTGCTGGCCGCCTGCTTCCTGGCGACGGGCGTCTTCTGGCTGACCTCGCAGCGCGCCACCGAGCCGGAGCCGCACCCGCGCGAGGAGAAGGGCGGCGGCACCGCGCTGCGCTCCCGGGGGCTCCAGGTCCTGGTCGCCACCTTCGTGGCGACGGGGACGATCTTCGGGTCCATCGATGTGGTCACCGTGGCCTTCGCCGAGGAGGAGGGCCACAAGGCCCTCGCCAGTGTCGTGCTCGCCCTGTACGCGGCGGGATCGTGCACGGCGGCCATGATCTTCGGACTGCTGCGCTTCGCCGGACCGCCCGAGCGTCGCTGGCTCCTGGGCGTCTGTGCGATGGCCGTGAGTATGATCCCCCTCCTACTGGTCGGAAACCTGCTGTTTCTGGCCGCGGCGCTGTTCGTTGCGGGTCTGTCCATCGCTCCCACGATGATCACGACGATGTCCCTCATCGACCAGCACGTACCACGCACGCAGCTCACCGAGGGCATGACCTGGGTGAGCACCGGCCTCGCGGTCGGCGTCGCGCTCGGCTCCTCCGCGGGCGGCTGGGTGATCGACGCCTCCGGGGCGCGTGCCGGGTACGGGGTTCCGGCGGTGGCCGGTGCCGTCGCGGTCGCGGTCGGTTTCCTCGGGTACCGCCGGCTCAAGCGGCCGGCTCAGCGTCGGGGAGGGACCGTTGAGCAGCACACGCACGGCAAGCGGGACGGCGAGCGGGAAGAACGGCACATGGCGTAACTGGGGCGGCAACGTCTCCGCGCGCCCCGCGCGGGAGGTCGCTCCCGCCTCCGTCGAGGAACTGGCCGAGGCCGTCCGCGGGGCGGCCGACGAGGGGCTGCGGGTCAAGGCCGTCGGCACCGGCCACTCCTTCACGTCCATAGCGGCGACGGACGGCGTGCTCATACGCCCGCACCTGCTGACCGGGATCCGCCGCATCGACCGCGAGGCGATGACCGTCACGGTCGAGGCCGGCACCCCGCTCAAGCGCCTCAACCTGGCCCTCGCGCGGGAGGGCCTGTCGCTGACGAACATGGGCGACATCATGGAGCAGACGGTGTCCGGGGCCACCAGCACCGGCACGCACGGCACCGGCCGCGACTCCGCCTCCATCGCCGCCCAGATCCGGGGCCTGGAGATGGTCACCGCGGACGGCTCGGTGCTGACCTGTTCCGAACGGGAGAACCCCGACGTCTTCGCCGCCGCCCGGATCGGCCTGGGGGCGCTCGGTGTCGTCACCGCGATCACCTTCGCCGTCGAGCCGGTCTTCCTGCTCACGGCCCGCGAGGAACCGATGCCCTTCGAGCGGGTCCTCGCCGCGTTCGACGAACTGTGGTCCGAGAACGAGCACTTCGAGTTCTACTGGTTCCCGCACACCGGAAACACGAACACCAAGCGCAACAACCGCAGCGCCGGTCCCGAGCAGCCGGTGGGCCGGCTGAAGGGCTGGTTCGAGGACGAGTTCCTGTCCAACGGCGTCTTCCAGGCGGCCAACTGGGTCGGCCGCGCGGCCCCCGCCACCGTCCCGGCGATCGCCCGGATCTCCAGCAAGGCGCTCTCCGCGCGGACGTACACGGACACTCCCTACAAGGTCTTCACATCCCCGCGCCGGGTGCGGTTCGTGGAGATGGAGTACGCCGTTCCGCGCGAGGCCGTCGCCGAGACGCTGCGTGAACTGAAGTCGATGGTGGACCGGTCACGGCTGAGGGTGAGCTTCCCGGTCGAGGTGCGCACGGCCCCGGCGGACGACATCACGCTGTCCACCGCCTCGGGCCGCGACAGCGCGTACATCGCCGTCCACATGTTCCGGGGGACGCCCTACCAGGCGTACTTCACCGCGGCCGAGCGCATCTTCACGGCCCACGAGGGCCGGCCGCACTGGGGCAAGCTGCACACCCGGGACGCCGAGTACTTCTCCCGGGCGTATCCGCGCTTCGGCGAGTTCACGGCGCTGCGGGACCGTCTTGACCCTGACCGGCTGTTCCGGAACGACTACTTGCGCCGGGTTCTGGGGCCGTAGCCGAGGCGTCGGGGGCCGGGCTCGTGGCGTCGCCGGAGCCGTCGTCCCCGGTGGCGTCGTCCCCGGTGGCGTCCGGGGTGGGCGTCGGGGTGGCCGCCGTACCGCCGTCCTCCTCGGAGGCACCGTCCGACGAGGTGTCGTCGCCGGTGCCGCTCGGGGTCCCGGACGGGGTGGCCGCCGGTGTGTCGCCGCCGGAGCCGGAGTCCCCCGGGTCACCGGAGCCGCCGGATTCCTCGTGCTCCTGTCCGTCTCCGGAGCCGCCGCCGGAATCACCCGGCTCCCCCGCGTCGGAACCAGCCTTGTTGTGGCCGGAGAAAGCGCTGCCGACGGTGGTGCTGCGGCCGCCGCTCAGGGTCTCGCCGGAGGCGAGTTCGTACGCGGTGATCCCGGCCATGGTGACGCCGAAGACGAGGGCCGCCGCGACCAGGGGGCGTTTCCAGCCGCGGGTCCGCGCGCGGTAGAGGGTGCCCTCGGTGAAGTCCCCTGAAGCCATGGCCGGCCCGGCGCCCGTCGCCGGGGCCTGTGCGGTCCGCAGGCCGTCGCCGGTGCGCTTGACCCTGAGCTGCTCGCCGGTGTGCTTGAAGAAGTGCTGGAGGACCGAGCCGCCGCAGGTGGCGATGACGCTGATCAGTCCGGCGCCCAGGATGGTGCCGTACACGCCGAAGGAGGAGGCGAGTTTGGCGGCCACCACCGCGGCCAGGGCACTGCCCGCGACCTGGGGCACGCTCAGGTCGATTCGCCTGGCCTTCACCTCCGTACGCGCGTCCGTCTCGCCTGCATCATCGGGCTTTTCACGCATCCCCGGACCTTGCCTGTCTTTCCCGTACGTGATCGATCAACTGCACGAGAAAGGGACGAGCGGTCGAAACCATTAGTTCCGTTTCTGGTGATTGCGTGAAGTACGCCACGCCAAGATCACGGAAAACGCGTCAGGGGCGGCCAAGCGTCACCTCTTGCCAGAAGTTGGGCGGCGTGCCAATCCACGCACGTGGCCCGAATGGAGTACTGTTGCGAGCCCTGGGTCCGGTCTCCCCTCAGGGGGTCCGGGACCGCGAAGGACCGCCGGGAGGGGGCTAGTTGCACAGGGTGACGAAAGTCGTCACTCAGCGTTGCGAACAGGTAACCGTGCCATAACGGCGATCCAGGGCCCGTGCCCGACACGCCGGGCAACTCGGCAAGGTTGTGGCAGGCTGCACCCGGGCAGGCCACACTCGACAGAGCGGAAGCAGCGACGCACGTGACGTCGGCAGGCACCACCCGGGAGGTCCCCATGCCCGAACTGCGTGTCGTGGCCGTCTCGAATGACGGCACACGGCTGGTGCTGAAGGCTGCGGACAGCACGGAGTACACGCTTCCGATCGACGAGCGGCTCCGGGCCGCCGTGCGCGGCGACCGTCCCCGCCTCGGCCAGATCGAGATCGAGGTGGAGAGCCATCTCCGCCCCCGCGACATCCAGGCGCGGATACGTGCCGGCGCGACCGCGGAAGAGGTCGCCCAGATGGCCGGCATCCCCGTCGACCGCGTACGGCGCTTCGAGGGCCCCGTGCTCGCCGAGCGCGCCTTCATGGCGGAGCGGGCCCGCAAGACCCCCGTCCGCCGTCCCGGCGAAAACTCGGGACCGCCCCTCGGCGAGGCCGTCCAGGAGCGGCTGCTGCTGCGCGGCGCCGACAAGGACACCGTCCAGTGGGACTCCTGGCGCCGCGACGACGGCACCTGGGAAGTCCTGCTGGTCTACCTGGTCGCGGGCGAACCCCACTCGGCGAGCTGGACCTACGACCCGCCCAGGCGCCTCGTCCAGGCCGTCGACGCGGAGGCGCGCACGCTGATCGGCGAGACCGACGACCTCGCCGCGCCCGAGCCCAGCTTCCCGTTCGTCCCGCGCATCGCCCGGCTGCCGCGCGACCGGCCGCTGGACCGCACGCTCGACCGGGAGCAGCGGGAGCGGCCGAGCCTGCCCCCGCCCCCGCCGTCGGAGCCGGCCGAGGAGACCGCGGCCACGGCCTCGGCCGAACGCGAACGCGACTCGCTCACCAGCCTGCTGGAGGCGGTGCCGAGCTTCCGGGGCGACCTGGTGGTGCCCGAGCGCGCGCCCGAACCGGCTGAGGAGCCCGTCGAGGAGCCCGAGGTGGAAGAGCCGCCGGCCCCCGCCGCATCGGCCGGTTCCGCCTACGCCGACGTGCTCATGCCCCGCTCCGTGGGCAGCCACCGCGACCGGCTCACCGGCTCCACCGACCGCCAGGCCGAGGCCGACGGAGTGCGGCCGGGCCGCCGGGCGGCGGTTCCCAGCTGGGACGAGATCGTGTTCGGGACACGGCGGAAGAAGCAGGAGTAGGCGGACCTCTCCGCCCGACGGCGCCCGACGAGTCAGGGGCTCACTCCGCGCGGGGTGCGCCCCTGACTCGTCGGGCGGTCTCCGCCGACCGTCCTGCCCGGTCCACGGTCCCGGGTGCCTGCCAGGCCCGTGGAGCGGCGGGAGCACTGCCCCACAAGGATCACGGCCCCGCCGGGAGTGTGCCCCGGCTGGGCAGCGTGGGCCAGCCCGGCACCGCCGGGAGTGCTCGCCGTCAGGGCCGGTGGCCCCACCAGGGACCGCTTCGGCACACTCGCCGAGGGCCCGGACCGGCGAGCCACGTGGCCACCGGGGCGGCGCCGACGTACCTCCAGGGACGAGGCCGGCGTGCCCGCCGGAGCGGGGCCGAGGTGTACACCGGAGTTGGCGCCCATACCCACCGGCGGCGCACCGGCCGCGCTCCCTGTGGGCGGTCCGGCGTGTGCGCCGGCTACCGGACCTGCCTACCGGCTCGGCACGCCTACTGGGGATCGGGTCCCACGGCGACCGGTCGCTCCGGGTCCGCCGACCACTCCGACCACGAACCGGCGTACAGCGCCGCCGGGATTCCCGCCACCGCCAGCGCCAGTACCTCGTGCGCCCCCGACACGCCCGAGCCGCAGTACACGCCCACCGCACCGTCCCCGTCGGCGCCGAGGGACTCGAAGCGGGTGCGGAGTTCGTCAGCCGGCAGGAAGCGCCCGTCGGCCGCCACGTTGTCCGTCGTGGGCGCCGACACGGCGCCCGGAATGTGCCCGCCGACCGGGTCGATCGGCTCGACCTCGCCCCGGTACCGCTCCCCCGCGCGGGCGTCGAACAGCACTCCGGACCGGGCCAGTGCCGCCGCCCCGTCGGCGTCCACCAGGCCCGCCGCGCCAGGTTCCGGCGTGAAGTCGCCCTCCGCGGGAACGGGAACGTCCGTCGACAACGGCGCCTCCCAGGCCGTCAACCCGCCGTCGAGGACCCGCACGTTCGGGTGACCCGTCCAGCGCAGCAACCACCAGGCCCGGGCCGCCGCCCACCCCTGTCCGCCGTCGTACACGACGACCGGCCGACCCGCCGACACGCCCGCCCGGCGCATCGCCGCGCCGAACTCCGTCACATCCGGCAGCGGATGCCGGCCGCCGGCGCCCGGAGCGGAGGCGAGCTCCTTGTCCAGGTCGACGAAGACCGCACCGGGAAGATGCCCGGCGGCGTACTCGGCCCGGCCGTCGAACGGCGGGGCACCGGCGGCCTTGGCCGTGCTCAGTTGCCAGCGGACGTCGAGCAGGACGGGCGGGTCCCCGCCCGCCAGTTCGCCGGCGAGTTCGGATGCGGAAATGATGGCGTTCATGGCTCCATCCTGGCGTACCGAGTGGCCGCCGCGCCGCTGTCGGGCTACTCTGCCCGCCGGACAGCACCGATCACGAGGCGTACGGGTTCGAGCACATGCTGTACCACCCGGGACAGCCGGCCTGCCCCGGCGGGCACGCCCGAAAGCGCCCGGCACCGGGTGCGGTGCCGGCATCGGCGCGAAGGTCCGTCGGAGCGGAAGCGGACGCACGGCCCGCGAAGGGCCGAGAAGAGAGTGACGATGAGCGACGCACGGGGGTCGGCCGGCCGGAACGGCGAGACGAACGCCCGGCGCGCACCCGGCACACCCTGCTGGGTGAGTCTGATGGTGCACGGGCCGGCCGCGACCCACGACTTCTACGGAGCTCTGTTCGGCTGGCAGTTCCGGCCCGGCCCCCAGCAACTGGGCCCCTACGCACGGGCCCTGCTCGACGGGCGTGAGGTGGCCGGCATCGGCCAGCTGCCCCCGGACCGGCACCTCCCCATCGCCTGGACGCCCTACTTCGCCTCCGACGACGTCGACCGGACGGCCGAAACGGTACGCCTGTGCGGTGGCACCGTCGGCGTGGGCCCGCTGGACGCGGGCGAGGCCGGCCGCCTGGCCATCGGCTCCGACCCCGCGGGGGCCGTCTTCGGCGTCTGGCAGGCGGCGGCCCACCTCGGCACGGCGGTCACGGGAGTGCCCGGCACACCGGCGTGGAACGAGCTGATGACGTACGAGTCGGCGAGCGTCGCCAAGTTCTACGAGACCGTGTTCGGCTTCGAACTGGTCCCGGAGGACTCCGCCGACCGCGACTACGTGACCCTGCGGCTCGACGGCCGCCCCGTCGCCGGCATCCACGGCGTCCAAGGCGCCCTGCCGCGCGACCGGGGGCCGCACTGGGTGACGTACTTCCAGGTGGCCGACGCGGAGGAGTCCCTGGAGCACCTCACGGCGCTGGGCGGACACGTCCTCGAACCGGCCGGGGACACCGCCCACGGCCGGGTGGCGATGGTGGCGGATCCGGAGGGGGCGCGGTTCGCGGTGCTGCAGGGCGGGCGGGCCCGGGGCACGGACGCCCGGTCGCGGCCGGAATAGCCCTGGTCCGCCCGCTGTTGCCGCGAGCATGACGACGAATGTGACGCGGCCCGAGGTGCTTCGCTACACCGCCTTCTCCGGCGCCCCGGACGGCGGGAACCCTGCCGGTGTCGTCCTGGACGCCGCCGGCCTCGACGACGGCGACATGCTGGCCGTCGCCGCCGAACTCGGGTACTCGGAGAGCGCGTTCCTGACCGCGCCCCCGGAAGGGCTCGGCGGCCAGGAGGGGCGGGCGTACCGGATCCGCTACTTCAGCCCCAAGGCCGAGGTGCCGTTCTGCGGGCACGCCACCGTCGCGGCCGCCGTCGCACTGGCCGAGCGGATCGGGCCCGGGGAGCTGGTGTTCGCGACGCGCGCCGGCACCGTACCGGTGGAGGTCACCGAGGAGGGTGGGTCGCTCCGGGCCACGCTCACCAGCGTCGAGCCGCACGTCGAGCAGATCGCCGACGCCGACCTCGCGGAGGCGCTCGCGGCGCTCGGCTGGCCGGCCGCCGATCTCGACCCGGCGTTCCCGCCCCGGATCGCATTCGCCGGCGCGCGCCACCTCGTGCTCGCGGCGGCGACGCGCGCCCGCCTCGCGGACCTGGCGTACGACTTCGCGCGCCTGGAGGACCTGATGCACCGTCTGGACCTGACCACGGTCCAGCTGGTGTGGCGTGAGTCGGCCACCGTCTTCCACGTCCGTGACCCGTTCCCCGTCGGCGGCGTCGTCGAGGACCCGGCGACCGGCGCCGCGGCCGCCGCGTTCGGCGCGTACGCCCGGGAGCTCGGTCTCGTGCCCGAGGACACCGTCCTCACTCTGTACCAGGGCGAGGACCTGGGCCGGCCCGGCGAGCTCACGGTCACGCTGCGCGCGGGTGACCGGAGGGTACGCGTCAGTGGCGCGGGAGCCCGTATCGGCTGAGGCCTCGCGGTCAGGCGGTCAGGCGGAGGACACCGGCAGCACGTCCGGTGACAGCGCCGCCGCGCGGGACGTCGCCGCGGTCATCCGGCGCCGGTGGTGGCGGCGGCACAGCACCTCGTAGCCGACCTCGTCGGCGGAGTGGGCGACGTCGCCGACGACCACCTGCGCACCCTCGACGACCATGACGCCGCCGACCGTCCGGGCGTTGTGCGTGGCGCGGGCGCCGCACCAGCACAGGGCCTCGACCTGGAGCACCTCCACGCGGTCGGCGAGTTCGACCAGGCGCTGGGAGCCGGGGAACAGCTTGGAACGGAAGTCGGTGGTGATGCCGAAGGCGTACACGTCGACGCCGAGGTCGTCGACCACGCGCGCGAGCTGGTCGATCTGCTCCGGCGCGAGGAACTGCGCCTCGTCCGCGATCACGTAGTCCGCGCGTCCGCCCTGCGAGAGGTGGTCGACGAGATAGGCGTACAGGTCCTGGCCGTCCTCGACCTCCACCGCGTCGGTGACCAGGCCGAGGCGCGAGGAGAGCTTGCCCTCGCCGGCGCGGTCATCCCGGGTGAAAATCATGCCGACCAGGCCGCGTGCGGAGCGGTTGTGCTCGATCTGGAGAGCCAGTGTCGACTTCCCGCAGTCCATCGTTCCGGAGAAGAACACCAGCTCGGGCATGAGGGGTTGAGCACCTTTCGGCATCGGCATCGGTGGAACGGAGGGGACGAGAGTCAGGAGCGTACTTCGAGCAGCGGGACGAGTTGCTCGGCGGGGGTCATCGACCCGTGGTTGCCGACCATCGAGGATTCCTTCGGCTCCCGCTCCGAGGCGATGAGCAGGACGTCGTCCCGCGCGGCGGCGATCACGTCGCCGATGCGGTCGTACACCCGGTCGTCGATGCGGGGGCCGAACCAGCCCGCCTCGATCGCCTCGTCCCTCGACGCCACCCAGAACTGCTCGCCGAGCACCTCGCGCCAGCAGGTCAGCACGTCGTTGTGCGCGCCCGGGACCGCGTACACGTGCCGGGCGCGGCCCTCGCCGCCGAGGAGGGCGACGCCCGCCTTCAGCTCCCAGTCCTCGTCGAAGTCGATGCGGTGGTCCTCGTCGAAGGGCACGTCGATCATGCCGTGGTCGGCGGTGACGTACAGGGCGCTGCGCGGCGGCAGCTGCTCGGCGAGGCGCTGGACGAGCCGGTCGACGTGGGCGAGCTGGCCGCGCCAGGTGTCGGAGTCGACGCCGAAGCGGTGTCCGGCGCCGTCGACCTCGGCGTAGTAGGTGTAGACGAGGGCGCGGTCGGCGCCGGCCAGCTGCTCGGCTGCGAGGTCCATCCGGTCCTCGCCGGACAGCCGGCCGTGGAACGCGCCGCCGCTGAGCGCGACCTTGGTCAGCGGGGTGTTCGCGAAGGTCGGGGAGGAGACCTGGGCGGCGTGCACTCCCGCGCGGTGGGCGAGCTCGAAGACGGTGGGGTACGGCTGCCAGGCGCCCGGCGCCGTCCACGGCTGCCAGCGCAGCTGGTTCATCAGCTCGCCGGTGTCCGGATTGCGCACCGTGTATCCGGGGAGCCCGTGGGCGCCCGGCGGCAGGCCGGTGCCGACGGAGGCGAGGGAGGTCGCGGTGGTCGCCGGGTAGCCGGCGGTGATCGGACGTCCGGTGCCGCCGCGTGAGCTGCCCAGGAGCGAGCTCATGAAGGGGGCGTCCTCGGGGTGGGCGCGCAGCTGCTCCCAGCCGAGGCCGTCGATGAGGAACACGCAGTTTCGGTCGGCGGGGGTCAGCTCGGAGATGCCCGCGGTCGTGCCGGGGACACCGAGGCCGGCGGCCAGGGTGGGCAGCAGGTCGGCGAGGGATCCGCTGCCGTACTCGGGTACGGGGGCGGAGTCGACGGGGAGCGGTTCCGGGTCGGTGTCCCAGGCGGCGGGCTGGACCATCAGCGGGAGTCCGCCGTCGCCTCGGAGAGGGCCTGCGCGAAGGCGAGCGCCTGGCGCACCGTCTCCGGGCCGTCTCCGGCCTCGCTGACGCGCAGGCTCAGGTCGTCGGCGGTCGAGCTGCCGGTGTAGCCGTGGTCGGCCTCGCAGTTGGGGTCGCCGCAGGCGGCGGGCTCCAGGTCGAGGCGGGAGACGGCGCCCCAGCCGATGGTGAGCACGATCTCGCGGGGCAGGGTGCCCGGCTTGTACTGCTCCGGGTTGGCGACCACGCGGCTCACGACGATGGACGAGATCCGGCCGAGCTTGACGGACTCCGTGGAGGTCGTGGCGTACGGCGTCGGGGAGGTGTCGTCGGCGGCCTGCTCGTCGGTGTGGCTGACGATGAAGCGGTTGCCGGTGAGCACGAGCACGGTCACATGTCGGCGCACCTCGTTCTGGTCGAACGTCGTCTCCTGGTGGACCAGGTACGACCGCACGGGCTCGCCGCCCACGGCGGCCTCCACCGCCTCGGCCACGAGGGCCGGGTAGTAGCCGCTGCGCTCGATCGCCGCTCGCAGCCCCTGGGTCGTCGTACTGGTCTTGGCCATGCCGTCCATCCTACGGGGGCCCACTGACTGCGCGGGACGCCTGTGCGGCACCCGTCCCGGGCGGTGCGCGGTCAGTACGCGGGCAGGGTGCGCGGGCCGAGGTCGTCCCTGGCGGGAGGGGGCGCGAGGCGGACGGAGGCGCTGAGGACGCTCAGGCCGCGCGCGGCGACGACGACCGGTTCCAGGGTGACCGCGACGACCTCCGGGTGGTCGTCGACCAGCCGGGAGACCCGCAGCAGCAGCTCCTCCAGGGCGGCGGAATCGACCGGGGCCGAGCCTCGCCAGCCGAAGAGGAGGGGCGCCGTGCGGATCGAGCGGATGAGCGAGTTCGCCTCGCGGTCGGTGACCGGGATAAGCCGGTGCGCCATGTCGCCGAGCAGCTGGGTGGCCGCCCCGGCGAGCCCGAAGGACAGCGCGGCGCCGGCCGCCGGGTCGATGACCGCCCGTACGACGGTGTCGACACCGCGCGGGGCCATGCCCTGCACCACCGGGCGCAGCTCCGCGGGCGTCCCGAACAGTTCGGTCAACTCGGCGTATGACCGGCGCAGTTGGTCCTCGTCCGCCAGGTCGAGGCGTACGCCGCCCAGGTCGGCGCGGTGGCGCAGGTGCGGGGCGGTGGCCTTGAGGGCGACGGGGTAGCCGACGGTGCGTGCGGCGGCGACCGCGTCGTCGGGGGTGGAGGCGGGCAGGGCGCGGTGAACGTGGATGCCGTACCTGGCGAGCAGCTCGCAGGTCTCCGCGTCGCCGAGGGTGAGTCCCTGCCCGCGCGCGAGGTGCCCGGCGATCAGTCCGGCGGCGCCCTTCTCCTCGATGTCCTCGTACTCCGGCACCTTGCCGGGGTCGGCGGCGTCGCGCCGCCACTGGCCGTAGGCGACGGCATGGGCGAGGGCCCGGACGGCACGTTCGGCGGCGGGGTAGGCGGGGATGAGGCGGGTGCCCTGGGGAGGGGCGTCCTCCGGGAGGGTGCCCTCCACAGGAGTGCCGGGGGTGGGCGGGGCGGGCGGGGCGGGCGGCTGGGACCTGACGGGCGGGGCTGGGG
>NZ_JAGMUF010000115.1:0-1512 GCF_019049125.1 Streptomyces sp. AC602_WCS936
CGGGCGTAGATGTCGCAATCCACACCGAACCCAGAAGGCCCTCACCTGTTCAAGCACCCAGCACGCGTGTCACCAACGTCCCGGGACAGCACAGCTAGGGCGTTTAGTTTGGATCACCTGGTAGCTGGAAGAGGCTGCTGGCTGGTGTGACGATCGCGGTGCCCCCGGGTGGCGCGGAGGACTTCCGCAAGGGCTTACTGGACCAGTTCGATGTGCGGGTGGTCCGGGGAGGCCGGGCAGACGTGGAGCTGGAGGTTGTAGCCGCCGACGATGTCGATCAGCGTGAAGTTGCCGTCCCGCGCTCCCAGGGGAGGCGGGGCCGGGTTCGTCGGTTCCTCCTCGGCGACCCAGGTTCCGCTGCCGGCGTCCCATTCCGAGGAAGCGATGGTGAGAAGCGGCACCTCGTCCGTGCCGCACTCGGGGCAGGGTCGGTCCACGGGGTCGCTGAGGCCCCAGCAGGTCCAGCCGCCGGTCTTCCAGCCCGGTGCGTGGCAGAGGTTGTTCAAGTACAGCTCCCCCGGGTCGTACGCGTAATCGCTGTACAGCGCAGGGTCGATCGACGCCCATCGGCTCATGTCCTCCACCTGGGCACGCAACTCCTCCGGCAGCTCTGAGGGATTGGGGTATTCCGTGACCTGTTCCGGTGAGAACAGGCATGGCTCCGGGAGGTACCACTGGGACTGGATGACCGGCGGCTCGGGCGGTGCGTCGAGGACGTCGGTGACAGTGGCGGAGGAGCGCCAGAAGAGTGCGGTCGTGGGGTGGGCGCGTTCGGCGTGGTCGAAGGGGCACCACAGGACCTGGAGGAGGTCCGCGTCGGGCGGGCACGGGAAGGCGATGTCACGGGCGTAGAGCTGAGCGACGGGGAGCAGGGGGACCGGGCCGTCGAACCACGGGCGGCCCACCTTGATCCGCTCCCAGTTCTCCCGTTCCTCGGGGGTGACCTCGGGCGCATCGGGGTCGAGCCGCAGCCGCTCCTCCGCGGCGGCGAGATCGCGGCGCAGCAGCCGGACGTCGTCCGGCGAGTGGACCGTCTGCGACGCGTGCCTGTCGTGCGGCTCGTCGCAGTACGGCCACGGCTCGCCGGCGGGCCACAGGAGCGGCCCGCCGACGGAGCTGTCGTGCACGGTGGGAGAGCCCGGCCGCGGGTGCAGCCGGGTGGCCGTTCGCGCCAGCGGAGCCAGTTGAGGGAAGAGTGCGGCGATGTCGAACGGCCGCGGTGGAGTGGTAAAGATGGCGCTCATAGCTGTGATGCTGGCACCAGCGACTGACAATGGGTGTACCGATCCCCGTCAGCTGCCACCAGATATGTTCCCTGAGTCAGCAGGCGGACCAGAGGAAGATGCCGGCGATATGTAGTCCGGCCAGGTAGATGGTTGCGGTCTTCTCGTAGCGCGTGGCGATGCCTCGCCATTGCTTCAAGCGGTTGGTTGGGTAGGCCGCGCGACGAGGCACCTGCCATGAGCAGGCCCTTTTTCGCACGGCCCCCCTCCGAACCCGCCGTACGAGTTT
>NZ_JAGMUF010000116.1:0-272 GCF_019049125.1 Streptomyces sp. AC602_WCS936
TCCAGGCACTTGCCCGACTGCGGATTGCGCACCGTACCGTCCGACTGCGCCGCCCACTTCTGCGCACCCGTCCCGTTGCACGTCCACAACTGGATCCGCGTACCGTCCGCGCTGCCGCCGCCGGACACGTCCAGGCACTTCCCCAGCGCCTTCAGTGTCCCGTCACCGCCGACCGTCCACTCCTGCGCGGACGACTGGTTGCACGACCAGACCTGCACCTCCGTACCGTCCGCCGTACCCGCGTTGTCCACGTCCAGGCACTTGCCGTTCAC
>NZ_JAGMUF010000117.1:0-254 GCF_019049125.1 Streptomyces sp. AC602_WCS936
ACCATGAACACGAAGTCGGTGAGGGCGGGGCTGTAGGCCGCGCCGCCCGCGCACGGGCCGAGCATCACGCTGATCTGCGGGATGACACCGGACGCCTTCGTGTTGCGCTGGAAGATGCCGCCGTAGCCCGCGAGGGCGCTGACGCCTTCCTGGATGCGGGCGCCGGCGCCGTCGTTCAACGACACCAGCGGCGCACCCGCCGCGATGGCCATGTCCATGATCTTGTGGATCTTCGTGGCGTGGGCCTCGCCCAG